>DASSXC010000036.1:0-12445 GCA_035704205.1 Solirubrobacterales bacterium
CCCTCCCCTGCTCCGTCAAATGCGTACCCACCGGCGCTGGCAACTCTCAGAGGCACAGCGGAACCCGGCAATGCGCGATGCCCGCAGCGACCCCGAGACCGCCTTCGTCCTTATACCAGGACGGGTAAACGGACGGCTCCGGAGTCGGTGCTGAAGATGATGAAGTGGCACGCGATTCGGGCGGGGTGGGCCTCTACAAGTCCTCCGCACGTCATGGCACGGTCGGCGGAACCAGCTCGCGAGTCTCGCCACACTCTCTGCGTCGAGCATGGGCAACCATCGCGTAAACGAAGAAGCGCAGCCCATCGACGTCGTCTCCGAGGTCTTGAAGCACAAGGACATCTCGACCACGCGGAGGTACTACGCGCCAACTAAGCCGACAGGGCGCGCGCCGCACTGATCGAAATGCGCATCAACTAAACGCGTCCGGCCTCTGCCGATATTTGTTCGGCTCGATCCCGTCGGCTCCATCGACAACGAAATAACGGTTAAGAGAGCTATCCCTGTCGGCCGCACGTTGCCGCCGTGGCCCTCGAGGAGGCCCACTCGGGTGAGAACACGGATCGCATGGGCGGCCGTCTCGATCTCCCTGCCGTCGTCTGGGTCAGTGATGATTCTCGCCGAGAGTTCCCGGGCCGGCAGATGCCGGGGATGCAGTTCGGCTGCCTATTCGAGCATCAGGCGCGCGACCGTCGACGTGTCGTACTTTGCCGAAAAGGACGTGGGGGCCGGAACAGGGGATATGGCCGTCACGAGGGCGGCCGCAATGAACTCACCCCTTCCCTTTTTGGCGTTTGGTCGTGTCCTTGCTTTTTCCATCGGCTGATCCTCCCCCTTGCGGGCCACCCGCACTCTCGCCCTTGGCGCGAGTGCGCTTCGCCCTGCCCTCGCCCCTGCCTTTCCGTTTGACCTTCGCCGCATGCTTCTTAAACTCGCCATGCGTCGGCGATGGGAACGCGGCTATGGCGAAGGTCGCGTGGAAGCCGCCCTCGCTTTCGCCATTGGCGCGGCGGTTGGTCGTTTCGACCACCAATTGTTTTGATGCTTCGATGCACCAGTTGTAAATCTCGACCTGCTCTTTCCACGCAATCTCGTCCAGATCGGCAGGTGCCCAATAAAGGCAGAAATCGTCGCGGGAAAAGAGGTGGCCGGTCTCGATGGCTTGCGTGACCCGCGCGCTGAAGTCCTGAAGGATCGTCCCGGTGAACACCGGTCGCAGCGCCTCGCTTAGATGACCCCAGTCCGCATCGCTGACGAGCGCGGCCTCGGTCGCGCGGTACAGGTGCTTGAACGTCGCACCCCTAACCTTTTCCTCTTGGACCAGTTCGAGGACGCCCTTTTCTCGCAGCACTTTGAATGCGTAGGACGCGATCCTCAAATCCACGCCAGCCTCCCTGGCATATTCGCTTGGCGAGTATGGACGCTGGAGCGCCACCGCAACGATCTGTGCTTTCAGCGGATCGCTTGCGATGACCTTGAAGTTGGGATTGGGGACCAATCCCGCCGCCCGCTCTCTCGCCTTCTGGGTGGTGTCGCGGTTGGAGCGACGTTTCGATCTCGGCTTCCCCTTTGCTTTTGGTTTGGCCTTGCCTTTCGCTTTGGCGCTCCCTCGACCGCCCTTTCCCCTGTCCCGTCGACTCCCGCTCTGGCCCTCGTCAGTCACCTCTCCCGACCTTTTGTAATCCCCGGAATCGAGGGGTTTTTTTTCTTTGAAACGCATTGGGTCTTGAAGCGCCGAGTAGTTAAGCAACTTTTGCGGCGGTAATTCGCAGGATGCGACATTTCATCTTGATCGCTCAGGATCTTTCGAGCATTCTTGAGGCTCGTTAAGGCGCGGATCGCCTCCCGCTTGCGTGCGGAGGCGGACGCCCTGAGCTGATGGGAGGAGGTGATCACATGGTGCTCAAGACTGAGCAGGTCGTCGTTCCGATGCTTCGCATCGCAAAGAACGGCTAATTCATCCGAACAAAGAGGGGGCGGGCAACGTCCAGGATGCCCGCCCCCTAACTCAACTCGCAAGCAGGGATGGAGCAGGCGGATTTCAGACCTGCTCTACCCAATCTTGACTGTCACTTATGAAGGGCCGAGAACTCGATGGCGGGTGATGGGAGTCAACACAACCACCGAGCCGTGAAACCACCGACCCGTTTGCAGAAACAACCTACGACCTTGGCTGACGCCTTACTTCATTTCTATTGAGCATGAACGCAATGCCGGACCTGGTCGAACATGAATTTTTAAAGAACTTGGTACTAGTGGGGTTGCAATTCGAAACCACTGGGGAGTAGGGTCCTGCGACATTTAAAAGTTCGCCGGGCCCCAAAGGCGGGTCCTTGGGAGGGCGGCTTCCATCGGCAGGGGGATGAGATGAGAAGCAATGCGGATTGTGCCACCAGGGGTCGAGCAGACAAGCAACTGTCGTTGGCGCTGAAGCGGCGACTTCATTTTGCCGTTGCCCTTATTGGTCTTTTGCTCGCCATTGGGGTTTCCTCCGCGCTCGCAGACGAAGGCAGCGAAAGCTCGAGTGGCCCCAGCCTCTCGCAGGTAGAAGAGGCCATCGCAGATCCCGCTTTGCAGACGGTGGAGATGCCTCACACCAACTATCAAGCGGCTGAAGAACTTCCTCATCAAGACCTGAGCCGAGACCAAGCCAACGAATTGCTCACCGCCGTCTTCGGCCCTCTTCTACAGGGACCCGCTGGCATCTTTGACGAACTCGATGTCGAGAAGTTCTACTCAGACAACGTGGCCCTGATCGGGGCGGGAGACCAGCCGACCGGGGGAGGAAGTGCGGAAGGAACTCAGCCGACCATCCTTGAATCAAGCCTGCCTTTGCGCGAAGAAGACAACAATGGCCACGAGGTTGAGGTCGACCTCGGTCTTGAGAAATCCGAAGGTGAGCTCCAACCCGAGAACCCCTTGGTTGACGTAGAAATACCCGCGCAGATAGGCGAGGGAATATCCCTGCCGCAGTCGGGCATTGAAATCGAGCTCGCCGGAGCACCGGTAGAACGCGGCCCGTCAACTGTCGATGAGAGCGTCGCCACCTACCCCAGCGTTGCCGAGGACACGATGCTTGCCGTCGCTCCGACTGCGACGGGCCTGGAGACGCTGGCCCTCCTTCAATCGGCCGACGCCCCAACCGCTCAGACCTTCCATCTGACCCTCCCCGACGGCGCAAGCCTCCATGAGACCGATGACGGTGGGGCAGAAGTAAGTCGCAATGGCGAAACCATGATGGCGATTCGCCCACCGAGCGCGATCGACGCAGATGAAGCCCCCGTGCCGGTGCATCTGGAAACCAGCGGCAACTCCCTCACCATCGTTGCCGAACCAGGTGGACAAAGCAGCTTCCCGATCTTGGTCGATCCGATGTGGGAGACCTATTACTGGTTCCAGCACACGACCACTTCCTTTGCGGGCTGGGACAGCTTCTCGAACAGCAGCGTCTTCACGACCAGCCACAACGGCCAACATGAAGGCGTCTGGGACCCCGGGCTCCAGATCGGATCTGGGAACACCGCAATAACGCCAGGGGCCCAGGCGCGCTGGGACTACCACGTGCCGCGTTGGGCAACCGACGTCAACTCTCAAGGTCAGCACATCCGTCCGACCAGCTACATCCGCCGTGTGATCTTCGAAAAGCTTTTTTTTGACGTCCAGACCTATGCCAACGGTCCAGCATGGCAAGACCCGTTCCTTGCCCTCTATCTCTGGGACGAAGAAAAACAGGAATTTGTCGCGATCGGACATCGCTATGGAACCGAAGGCAACTTGACGGATATGAACTACCAGTACAACCTCTACAATTTTCCGCCCCCCCAAGAAAACGCTCGCGCTAAGCAGGCCAGCCTGGAACTCGTATCGAACCAGAGCAAAAGCCAGTATCGACAGCTCTACGCAGGGCTGGCTGGTGTTGAACTCACCGACGTGGACTTTCCGATCTTCGGGTTTGCAGGTGATCCGCTTGGCTGGGTAAACAATGCCCCGACTTTCCCGATTCGGTTCGAAGCGAGCGATCCGGGTTTGGGTGTGCGTGAAATCTCAGCAACGATGCCGCTCAGCAGCGGAGGAACCAAAAAAGTCAGCACCCTCTACTCGCCGGGCTGTACCGGGGGGGCCATGTCTCCCTGTCCCCCGCGGTGGTCGCATACTGCCGGCCCAGCCATTGACTATGACCCCTCGCTCATGCCACAAGGGGAAGACGAAGTGCCAATCAATGCGTTCGATCCTTTGGGTCACAACTCAGCGCTAGCTCCCGGCGCCCAGCCCTCGAAAATGATGATCAAGGTCGATCACACTGCTCCTGTTCTCTCGCCGCTCTCGGGCACGCTCGCCGAGCAGGAAAAAGTTGGCGCCAGCGCCGCTCAATACACGTTGAAATTCAACGCCAGCGATGGTGACCACGAAGCGCCAAACGTGCTCTCCTCCTACGGCACGGCGGGCACGGGAACTGGGCAGCTTCAGAGGCCGATGGGGATAGCGGTCGATGGGAACAGCAACATCTGGGTCGCCGATCGGGAAAACAACCGAATCGTGAAATTCGATGAAGCCGGCAACTTCCTGATGCAGTTCGGCACCACCGGCACTGGCAATGGCCAGTTCAAAGATCCTCGTGGTATCGCGATCAGCTCGAACGGCACGATTTGGGTCTCTGAGGTCGGCAACAAACGGGTGCAGGCGTTCAATTCCCAAGGCGAATTCATCCGCTCTTTCACCTATACCTCTTTCATCGAACCCTACGGACTGGCTACGGGTCCTGGCGGCATCCTATGGGTCGCCGATCCGGCAGCGCACCGCGTGTTCGAGTTCAACGAAACCGGCGGCTTCATCCGCAAAGCCTACGGCTCGCCAACCAACCCGACCGGGGAAACCGAAATCGACGCGCCGGTAGGACTGGCCACCGATTCCCAAGGCAACGTCTGGGTGGCCGACAACGGCGCTAGCCGGGTCACCGAGTTCGACGCCAACGGCAAATACGTCTTCCAATTCGGCTCCACTGGCACCGGCAACGGCCAGCTCCAGAATCCGGTCAATATCGCGGTTGCGGCTTCGGGGAACCTCTTCGTAACCGATGGGACCAACAACCGCGTCCAGGAGTTCCAGCCGAGCGGCGCCTACCTGCGCCAGTTCGGCTCCACGGGCTCTGGCAGCGGCCAGCTCAAAGAACCACGAGGCATTGCTGTCGCAGCAGAAAACAAGGTTCTCGTCATCGACGCCGGAAACCGCCGGATTGCCCGCTGGGGCCACGCCGACTACAACCCGCAGTCCGGAGTCGCCACCACCGAAATCAAAGTAGATGGGCAGCTAGCTGAGAAATACTCGCCCGGGTGCCCTACGCGCGACTGCACAATCAATCGCGAATGGACGCTGAAAGCAAGCGACTACGCATCCGGGCAGCACAATGTCGAAGTCATTGCCACCGATGGCGTGGAGCTCAAAACCACGAAATCACTCAGCGTCACGACGGTCAAAGACACGACGGCACCGAAATTGACGGGGATCAGCTCCTACTTCACGGCCAACAAAGGCTGGATGGAACAGAAAAGCTACTCCTACTCGACCAGCGTCTCTGATATTGGAGGGCACGGCGTAACGTCCTATGCCTTCAAGATCGACGGCAAAACCGTCAAAAGTGTCACGCAAAGCTGTCCAAATGGGGGATGTGGGGCTACCCTCTCTGGGTCAATCGACATGGCCGCGTATAACGGCGGAGCGCATCCGGCAGAGCTGGTTGCCACTGACGCCGCCGGGAACACCTTCAAAGTCAAAGGTACCTTTAACGTCGATCCAAAAGGGTCAGTTTCTGTCGATGAGGCAACGGATACGATTGAAGCCGTTGAAGGCACCAGCTCAGTAAATCTGATTGGAGAACCGCAGGTCGAAGAAGAATACCCGGGGACCGCACCGAGCCTGGGAATCCAGGAATCAAACGGCCAGCTTCAGGTGACCGGGACCTTCGCTCCGACGACGGTCGGAGCGGAGCCGACGGACGGCGTTACGATGCAAATACTTGACGATGGAATTTTCGCTGCGTTATGCGAGCCGGCCGAACCCGGAGGACCAGAACAAGTATTAGAGGGCGAAGAAGTGGAACAAGAAGTGGACGATACTGAATCGTGTAACACGCCTGCGGAAATCGAAGCGATGAAACTCAGCTCGGATGAAGATGGCCTAACCGCTATTGAACTCACCCCCGTTGGTGTGGGTGGCGCTGCCACTGAAAATAAACTCGTTGGCGAAGTAGCCACCGTGGCCGCAAACACGGGCGCACACGTTGATACCATAGTCAGGCCGCTCTATGATGGAATAATGACCTTCCAGGCGCTTCGTGATGCTTTAGCGCCAGAGACCTTTGCATGGGAAGTTCGTCTTGACCCAAACCAAGAACTGACTTCAATAGATGACAAGCATGCTCAGGTCTACTACGAAAGCGGTCGTCCAGCATTCAGCATTGCCGCTATTCCGGCTGCTGATGCGATCGGCACTGTCGTTCCCACCAAACTTGGCGTCAGCGGGAAAAACATTATTACGCTTACGGTGGAACACCATGCTAAAGCCGTAGAAGGACATGCCTACGTCTATCCGATCAGCGCTGGTGCGGGCTGGGAGGGCGGCTTTCAGACCTCCGAAGTACTTATGCCACCACCGGAACTTCCGGAAGAAGAGGGCGGAAGTGAAAGTGAAGGTAGTGAAGTTAACGGTGCAGACATTAATGCGTGGGCGATTTCACCTCCCGAACATGCAACTGCAAGTCAGGCTGGATTTTCCCCGATGGAGCTAAGCACGTCCGAAGCGAGAGACCTAGAACATCGGCATTTCCGCTTTGTCGGCTGCCATGCGATCGAGGACGCGATTTTCGATCCGGGGAAACCACTTTCAGCTATAGTCAGAGACTATGGAGTAGCCGCGTGCGGTAATCCATTTGTGAGGGACGAAGGACCGGACTACGTGGCTTTCAACTATGCAACTCGCGGTGACTACTTTCGGATATCCGGCGTTATGACGAAGCACCTGGGAGATCCTACGGACCATATTGATTGCGATAAGATGTACGCTAGAGAGCACTTTGGCGACGCACTGGTTGAATGGGACTACTTCATCAATCCGGCCCAAAAGTGCCGCTGGTGGGGGCACACTCAATACAGCCGCGAGCCAATTGCGCGGAATGAAAATGGCTATAGCCATCACATTACGCCGTATGGGGAATGGAACTGGGGCCGGAGAATAAATCCCAATAAAAAATATGACACCGATCAAAAAGGCCTTGCGCTCTATATATGGACTTCAAAACGAAACCACATAGGGCATCATGAAACGACCTGCATTGACTGCTAGGAAGATACGATGAACAAGCCGTACTGGATGTCGTTGGTAGTGCGCGGAGGCGCCATTGCGTGGGCAGGGGTTTGGTGCTTTCTCATGCTGAGCACCGCCACAGGCGATGCGGCGGGAAGATCGTATGACGGGTTTATGCGTATCGGAGGGGGACGCTTGAATGCAGCCGAATGGACTAGTACACTCACCAAGTGGCATAAGGAACGCACTGGCCCACAGGGGGTGTGCGTATCAACGGTTCTTGCTACTAAGGATGATGGCGTCGATATTCGTGAAGCGTTCGAATGCGACGTGGTGCGTGACGATGGGCCATTTATGCAGTTCGTAAGCGGAAGGTCTGAAAACGGCCCTCGGTCTGTGGTCAGTGTGATCTTTACTCAAGCAGCGAGAAGGGTTGTCATAGACTTAGGAAAAGGTGATGGGTCGACCATCAAGCTCAGACGCCTTTCGAAGAGCAAGGCTAGTCAGCTTGGAATCGCCCAGGTAGGGTATTGGACGCACGCCTTTGCAGGTCCAGTATGCATTCAGAGGATCACGGTCTACGATGGTCATGGAAGTATGTTGAGCGACGGCAAGCTGGGGTGTTAAGATGCCCAGGATGCCGACAGCTTACGTTGTTCTTGCCATGCACGCCGTTGCGGCGACGGTAGGTCTCGATGTATGGTGCCTTCATGTGAGGTGACTTTGGCAGGCGTCCCGCTCGCCGGGCGGCGATTTAGTCGATCAGCTTGAGCTGTCTCAGCCTTCGTATCACCGCCCCGACCTACCCGCATAACCAGCACCGCGCGGGCGGCAGTTAAGGGCGCGGAGCGCTCGACCCCCGAAGGGGGTTGACGGCCGCCCGCGCGGTGCTTCAATCCCGGTGGGTCGGCGCGCCACCACTCACCAGCCAATGCTCAACCCTCTGCCGAGCTAGCGCGCCCTCGCCGCTTGCTGCCCCAGGTCCAGGCCTCGCTGAATCTCTTGCAGCCGTCGCGTTGCGGCCTGCTGAGGTGCCCGTTCGGCCCCTCGTTTCGCCTCCTGGCCAAACGCCTTGCTCCGGTCCGTGATGCCGTGCTCTTGTCTGTAGCGCTCGATTCCGGCGACGCCTTGATCCCACGTCTTCCGCACCGCCGGATCGCTCGGCCTCCCCCAGCGCCTTCGTGATGTAGGTGGGCGGAGAGAGGCGGGCAGCGGTGATCGCCAACTGGTGCCGCTCGGGGAGGACTCGATCCGCGACGACGAACTCCTGCCGCGCAGCGTCCCGGACGCCGGCGCGAATGAAAGCGGACGACGGGTCTCGAACCCGCGACCTCGAGCTTGGGAAGCTCGCGCTCTACCAACTGAGCTACGTCCGCGCTGCAATTCCTGATTCCAGAGCCATTTTAGAGGCATCTGGAACGGCTGTCCGGCTCGATTAGAGCGGGAGCCAACGCCCACTCTATATCCATCTCTGGTACCCACCAGCGGGTACACGCGTCCTATGGCCACGCAGCGCGAACAGCGCAACGGCCGCGTGCAGGTTCCCCGCGACCCGGCCCTGGATCGTGCGATCAAGCGCGGCCGCGCCGCGATGGCGCGAGGTGGTGAAGGCGGGTGAGCTGGTCGCCTGCGCGCCGCGGCCGGCGCCCAACGGGTCAAGGTCCCCGAGGCACTCATCGCCGCCGCGGCGGCTGAGCGAGGATTCGGGGTGCTGCATTACGACCGCCACTTCGACAGCCTCGCGACCGTGCTCAACTTCACCGGCCAGTGGGTCGCGCCGGCCGGCTCGATCGACTGATCTCCGCCGGCCGGATCGGCGCAACTCGTCGAAGGTCCGCGGCTTTCCCGGTCGACCATCCCAGCCTTTTACCGGTAAGCCTCCCGGACGCCTACTGCCTGGCGACCGCCTCCCGCACCGGTGGCGAGGGCTAGGGTTCCACTCCCCATGAGCACCCGCGCCTTTCTCGCTTTTCTCGCCGTCTGCGCCGTCATCGGCCTGCTCGGCTTCGGCCTGCTGAGCAAGGGCGAGGCGAAGATCGCCGTCGGCGACCGGGTGCCCGACCGGGCCCTGCCGGTGCTGGGCGGGTCCGGGGAGGGCTCGATCGCCGACTACCGCGGCCAGTGGGTGCTGGTCAATCTCTGGGCCTCCTGGTGCTTACCCTGTCGCGAGGAGGCACCCGAGCTGGATCAGTTCGCGCGTCAATACAGAGGACGGAATGTCCGCGTGCTCGGGATCAACGTGCAGGACAACAGCGACGACGCCCTCGCCTTCCTGCGCGACCACGAGGTCGAGTACCCCCAACTGCGTTCTGTCGGCGACGAGCGCAGCGAGGCCTTCGGCTCGACCGGCGTCCCGGAGAACTTCCTGGTCGATCCGCGGGGTCGCCTGGCGCTGATCCGGCGTGGCCCGGTCGACCAGGAGCTCCTCGACCAGAATGTCGTGCCGATCGTCGAAGGCCGGCGATGAAGCGGCTGCTGGCGATCGCGCTCGCCTTGATGCTGCTTCCCGGAACGGCCTCTGCGGCGACGCCGCAGACGAGTATCTCCGACGTCGAAGACGAGGTGATGTGCCCGATCTGCGGCACCCTCCTGGAGCTGGCCGAATCGCCGCAGGCCCAGCGCGAGCGGGCCCTGGTCAAACGCCTGATCGCCGCAGGCAGGTCCAAGGCTGAGATCAAGGATGCGCTCGTCGCCGAGTACGGGCGCGAGGTGCTTGCGCTCCCCAGCGGCTCCGGCTTCGACCTCTCCGCCTATCTGGTGCCGGCGATCGCCTTCGTCGCGGCCGTGATCGCGCTCGCCCTGGGCGTGCGCCGTTGGCACCGAGCGGCGAAGCCGCCAGGCGGCGGGGATAGCGGTGCGGCCTCAGGGCCGCGGGGTGAGGACGCCGAGCGGCTCGAGGCCGACATCGCTCGCTACGACCTGTAGGCGCCCCGGGAACGGTCTGGGCTCAGCTCTGGATCACCAGGCCGCTGACCGATACCGGCAGATTGCGCGGCTCCGATGGGCCCAGGCATGCGATCGTCGCGTCGGCCAGCGCAAGCAGCACTCTCAGCGAGTGCTCGTCGCGGAGCGGCGGCCCGTCGATCACAACGAGATCGTAGGCGGAGCGAAGACCAGCCAGAGCACTTGCAAAGGGGGCGGAGGCGAACAGGCGCGCACCGTCGGCACAGGGCCGGCCCGCCACTATGCAGACGAGCGGCTCGGTCGCCTCGACCGAGCCGGGGCCGGCGAGCACGACGGGCTTGAGGACCGCCTCCGCCTCGACCTTGCCTCGCAGGTGCTCGTGGAGACCGGGGGCGTTGGCCAGGCCAAGGGCATCCGCCAGCCCAGGTGCAACCAGGTCGCACTCGACCAGCGCCGTGCGGGTCCCGGCCGCCGCCGCGGCCGTCGCAAGCCCGACCGTGACCTCGCGCCGATCGGGCCCGGTGCCCGT
Source organism: Solirubrobacterales bacterium (assembly GCA_035704205.1). Taxonomy (GTDB): domain Bacteria; phylum Actinomycetota; class Thermoleophilia; order Solirubrobacterales; family 70-9; genus VRUE01. The sequence continues at coordinate 10,733 of DASSXC010000036.1, forward strand.
GACCAGGACGACGCCGGTGGCGGGAAGCTCTCCCAACAGTCCGCCGTACGCTTCGAGGTCGCCGCGACGCAGCGTCCCTGCGCGAAGCTCGGGTGACGAGCGGGGCGGGATCTCCGCCAGGACCTTCACATCTTCTCGGGGGCGGAAATCCCGAGCAGGCCGAGCGAGGCGGCGATCGTCCGCTGGGTGAGCTGGCAGAGCCCGAGGCGCGAGCGCTCGACCCCCTCCCCCTCCGCGCCGACGACCTGGCAGTCGCGATAGAAGGCGTGGAAATCGGCGGCGACCGCGGTCGAGTAGGAGCAGACCTTGTGCGGGGCGCGCCGCGCCGCCGCCTCGTGGACCACCTCGGGGAATTCGAGCAGGCGCTTGACCAGGTCGCGCTCGGCCCGCTCCAGGGGCGTCCCCGGCGTGGGCACACCGGCCTCGCCGGCCTCGCCACTCGCTTTGCGCAGAATGCTGGCGATGCGGGCGTGCGCGTACTGCACGTAGTAGACCGGGTTGTCGCTCGACTCGCGCCGGGCCAGCTCGAGGTCGAGATCCACGGTCGTGTCGTGGCTGCGCCAGAGCATGAACCAGCGCGCCGCGTCGACACCGATGTCGTCGACCAGCTCGTCGAGCGAGATGAAGTCGCCGCTGCGCTTTGACATCTGCGCCCGCTCGCCCGATTCGACGATGTGGACGAGCCGCATGATCAGCGCCTCGAGCACGTCCGGGTCCTTGCCGAGGGCGGCAATCGCGGCGCGCACCCTCGGCGCGTAGCCATGGTGGTCGGCGCCGAGCACGTTGATCAGGTGCTCGTACCCACGCTCCAGCTTGTCCTGGTGGTAGGCGACGTCGGCGGCGAGGTAGGTCGGCTCGCCGTCTGCCCTGACCAGGACCCGGTCCTTGTCGTCGCCGAATTCCGTGCTGCGCAACCACAGCGCCGCGTCGCTCTTGTAGGTGTGACCGCGCCGCTCCAGCTGCGCCAGTGCCTGGTCCACCTCGCCCTTGGCGTAGAGGCTGCGCTCCGAGAACCAGTTATCGAAGTGGACTCCGAAGCGATCGAGGCTGGAGCGCACGCCGTCGAGGATCAGCTCGACACCACGCCGACCGATTGCCTCCGTGTCCGCGGGATCGACTCCCTCGGATCGCAGCGTCGCTGCCAGCTCCCCGATGTACTCGCCTTCGTAGCCGTCCTCCGGCGGCTCCCCACCGCCCATCTCGGCGGCGATCGAGGCGGCGAAGCGCTGTACCTGGCCGCCGGCGTCGTTGACGTAGTACTCGCTGTCCACCTCGTGCCCGACGGCCTTCAGCAGCCGCACGAGCGCATCGCCGTAAGCGGCGTGTCGACCGCCGCCGACATGCAGCGGGCCGGTGGGGTTGGCGGACACGTACTCGATCAGGATGCGCTGCGGGGAGGCGACCGGGGCAGGGCCGAGCTCCTCGCCTGCAGCCCCCAGCCGCGCCATCGCCCGCCGGTACCACTCGTCGGAGAGGAAGAGGTTGACGAAACCTGGCCCGGCCACCTCGACCCGTTCCACCTGGCCTTCCGCCCCAAGCTCGCGCTCCAGCTCGGCGCCGAGGCGTGTCGCGACGTCGCGCGGCGCTTCACCGAGCGGGGCGGCCAGGAGCATCGCCGCGTTGGAGCTGTAGTCACCCAGCTCGGGCTTGGGGGGACGCTCCAGCGTCGGCTCGGGGCCGGTGGGCTCGCCGTCGCGCAGGGCGAGGGCGGCG
>DASSXC010000037.1:0-7892 GCA_035704205.1 Solirubrobacterales bacterium
ACCGAGGTGCGACCGGTGGGGCCCGTCGGCGACGACTTCGGTCAGGCCGAGTTCGAGATCCTCGAAGCGCGCGGCGTGCAGACCGGCGACATCGAGCGGGTCGAGGGCGGCCGGTCCTTCTTCTGGCGCGGCCGCTACGAGTACGACCTCAACGTCGCCCACACCGAGGACACCCAGCTCGGCGTCTTCGGCGAGTTCGAGCCGAAGCTCTCGGCCGAGTCGAAAGCCGCCGACTCGCTCTTCCTCGCCAACATCCAGCCCGACCTGCAGCGCCGGGTCCGCGCCCAGTGCAGCGCTCCGCGCTTCAGCGCGCTCGACTCGATGAACCTCTGGATCGACACCGCCAGGGACTCGCTGATGGCCGCGATCGCCGAAGTCGACTGCCTGATCGTCAACGACGCCGAGATCCGCCAGCTGACCGGCGAGTCGAACCTGGCCCGCGCCGCCCGCGCCGTGATGGACCACGGCCCGCGCGCGATCGTCGCCAAGCAGGGCGAGTACGGCGCGGCGCTCTTCACCCCCGAGCGCTTCTTCGCCCTGCCCGGCATCCCGCTGGAGGACGTGCGCGATCCGACCGGCGCCGGCGACAGCTTCGCCGGCGGCTTCCTCGGCTACCTCGACAGCCAGGACGGCGAGCTCGACGAAGCCAGCCTGCGGCGGGCGATGGGCTACGGCACCGTGCTCGCCTCCTTCAACGTCGAGGAGTTCGGCACCGAGCGGGTCTCCCGACTCAGCCGCGAGGAGATCGACGCGCGCTTCGCCTCGCTGCACGAGATGACCCAGTTCGAGCCTTTGCCGGTGCGTTGACGAGCCGGCTTTCGCAAGCTGCGAGAATCTTCGCCGCATGAGCGCCGACTCCCTCAGCGTCACCGACAACCGCACCGGCAGGACCTACGAGCTGCCGATCACCGACGGCACGGTCCGCGCCATGGACCTGCGCCAGATCAAGGTCGACGAGGACGAATTCGGCATGCTCGCCTACGACCCGGCCTTCACCAACACGGCCTCCTGCCGCTCGGCGATCACCTACATCGACGGTGAGGCGGGAATCCTCGAACACCGGGGCTACTCGATCGAGCAGCTCTGCGAGCGCTCCAACTTCCTCGAGGTCGCCTACCTGCTGATCTTCGGCGAGCTGCCGACCGGGCCGCAGCTCGACCGCTGGACCTATGACATCACCCACCACACCTTCGTCCACGAGGACCTCAAGCAGTTCTTCGAGGGCTTCCGCTACGACGCCCACCCGATGGGGATGCTGCTGGCGGGAGTCGGCGCGCTCTCGACCTTCTACCCGGACGCCAAGCACACCGAAGACCCCGAAGAGCGCTACATGGCGGCGGTGCGGCTGATCGCCAAGGTGCCGACCCTGGCCGCCTTCTCCTACCGCCACAACATGGGCCTGCCCTACGTCTACCCGGACAACGACCTCAACTTCGCCGAGAACTTCCTCTCGATGATGTTCAAGAAGACCGAAGCCAAGCACGTGCCCAAGCCGGCCCTCTCCAAGGCCCTCGACGTGCTCTTCATCCTCCACGCCGACCACGAACAGAACTGCTAGACCAACGCTGTCCGCGGCGTCGGCTCCTCCGACGTCGACCCCTACTCGGCGGTCGCCGCCGGGGTCGCAGCCCTGTACGGCCCGCTGCACGGCGGCGCCAACGAGGCGGTGCTGCGGATGCTGCGGCGGATCGGCTCGGTCGACAACATCCCGGGCTTCCTCGAGCGGGTCAAGAACCGCGAAGAGAAACTGATGGGCTTCGGCCACCGCGTCTACAAGAACTACGACCCGCGGGCGCGGATCATCCAGCAGCACATGGAGGAGGTCTTCGAGGCGACCGAGTACAACGCGATCGTCGAGATCGCCCGCGAGTTGGAGAAGCAGGCGCTCGCCGACGAGTACTTCACCTCGCGCAAGCTCTACCCCAACGTCGACTACTACTCGGGGATCATCTACGAGGCGCTGGAGATCCCGGCGGAGATGTTCACCGTGATCTTCGCCATCCCCCGCACCGCCGGCTGGGTGGCCCAGTGGATGGAGATGAAGGACGACTCCGAGCAGAAGATCGCCCGCCCGCGGCAGATCTACACCGGGCCCCGCGAGCGTGAGTACCTGGCGGTTGCCGATCGTGAGGGGCCGGAGAAAATCGTCGGGCCGCCGGCGCGTAGGCCGAAACGGCCGCGGCGCGGGGCGTAGCGAGGGGAGGCGCCGGGGGTGTCTCTCCGGGCGCTGGATTTTTCGCTCGCTAACGCAGCGTCTCTCGTCGACCGTCAAGCGAAAAATTAACGCCGCGCCCGGAGAGACACCCCCACCACCTCCTAACAGGCCTACCCTCCCGACATGAGCTGGAAGTTGACCGTCAGACACGGGTCCGATGTCTCTCATCAAAGCTTCGAAGAGCTCGGAGACGCCGTGGCGGCGATGCGGGAGCGGGCTATGGCTATTCGGGCCGAGGGGCCGGTGACGGGGGTCTCGGCGCTGCGGGACTTTGGGCCTGAGCAGCAGGTTCATGCGCGGCTGCAGCTGAGCGGCAAGGGGTTGCTGCGCAGGCCGGTGGCCGGGATCGACGTGCGGGGGGACGGGACGTTCATGCCCTACCGCGGCAGGATCACGCGCGAGGAACTCGACCCAACCGACCACGATACGCCCTTTGACGCCGTGCGCGAGACTCTCGAATAGGACGTGGTTCCTTTTTCTCCATATAGGCGAATAAGGAACCACGCGATCGAATGACCAAGCCGGAGACCGAGATCCCCAAGGGCAGCTACGCCGCCGGGCGGCGCCTGAAGCTGCCGGCCGGCGCCGAAGCCCCCTACGCGGTCTTCGTCAACGGGGTCGAGCAGGAGGAGGGGGTCGACTACAACCTCCGCGCCGGCGAGATCGTCTTCACCCGCGAGATCGTCAAGGAGAAAGTCGGCACCGGCCGCTGGCTGGCCATGTACCTCGGCCTCTTCGGCACCTACCGCAAGAACGAGACCATCGACCTCCAGTTCCAGCGGGAAGGCAAGACCGAGCTGCGCTCGGACCTGCCGGTCACGCCTAGCCGCTCTATCAAATAGAGCAGAATTGCTCTACTATATAGAGCAGAATTGCTCTATGGATAAGAGTAGAAATCCATTTCGCTACAGCGAACCGGTGCCTGCCGAAGACCTGCTTGACCGCGACGCGGAGGCAAAGGCATTACTCGATCACGCCGAGGGCGGCCATAACACCCGCCTCGTTGCCCCGCGTCGATATGGCAAGACCTCCCTTCTGGCTCGAGCCGCAGAGGATGCCCGCAGGGCCGGCTGGGCTGCCGTCTACGTCGATTTCTTTGGAGTGCTGACGCTCGACGACATAGCCCGGCGAATCGAGCACGCCTACGCCACAGAGCTCCAGGGAAAGCTTGCCGGATGGTTTGCCGGCATCAGACGAGTGCTTAAGCCAACGCTCCAAATCGGGGGTGGTCCGCTTCCCGCTGGAGTGGAGGTTTCAACCGACCCTCAGGCCGAGCCGCCCCTACTCGAGCGTCTCGCGCTGCCGGCACGCCTGTACGAAAAACACGGCACCAGGACGCTGGTGATCTTCGACGAGTTCCAAGACATCCTCGCGACGAGGGAGCGTGCCGACGCCGTGATCCGCTCGGAGATCCAACACCACGGAGACGCTGCCAGCTACATCTTCGCCGGCTCGCACGTCGGCATGATGCGCAATCTCTTCGCCGACAAGCGCCGTGCCTTCTATGGACAAGCCGGCCCGGTCGACCTCCCGCCCCTAAGACCCGACGACGTCGCCAGCTACATCGCCGTCAGGTTCGAAGAGACCACCCGCTCGATCGGCACGGCGCTCGATCGGCTACTGGACACCGCGCAAGGCCACCCCCAACGAACGATGCTCCTTGCCCATCTCCTTTGGAACCTCACCCCAGTCGACGGAGAGGCGAACGAGGAAACCTGGCTCACCGCATACGACCAGGCGATGCACCAAGTACATGACGAACTACGCGCGACTTGGTCCGCCCTGCCACCCTCCCAACGCCGCGTCCTTGCCTCGGTGGCCGAGAACACCGAAAGCATCTACTCAGCATCGCGCCGTCACGGTGGCTCCCGGGGCGGCACCCCCCGCGCCGCCGTCGAAGGCCTGATCGAGCGAGGCGAGATTGTCGGGGACTCCACTGCTGAGACCGGCTACCGTCTGGTGGATCCCCTACTCGCCGCCTGGGTAAGAGAAGGACGATCCGGTAGGTAGGGCCGGCTTCGGGCTACTAGAAGACGTAGAGCAGGGCGAAGGCGATGACGACCCAGGTGCCGAAGCCGGCGACTATGCCCTTGTCCTGAGAGACCATCGCGGCGATCGAGCGGTCGTCGGCCCGGTCATAGATCAGATAGAGGTATCGGAAGATCACGTAGACCACCGGCGGGATCGTCCACATCATCTTGTTGCCGACGATCGGCGAGTCGACCGCGTAGATCGAGTAGCTGATCACCGTGCCGGTGGTGACCAGGGCGACCATCTGGTCGAGGAACGGCAGCGAGTAGTGCTCCAGGACCGGGCGGCTGCTGGTCCCCTGGTGCAGCTCGGAGACGGCCTCCTGCCGGCGCTTGGTGAAGCCGAGGAAGAGGGCGAACATCCCGGTGCAGAGCAGCAGCCATTCGGAGGCATGCGCGTCGACGGCGACCGCGCCGGCGGCGACGCGCAGGATGAAGAGGCCGGCAAGCGTCATCACGTCGAGGATCACGATCTGCTTGAGGCCGAAGCTGTAGGCCATCTGGGCGATGCCGTAGCCGACCACCATCAGACCGACCTGCCAGTTGACCGCTGCGAAGGCAAGGGCGATGGCCGCCACGGCCAGCGCCGGCGCGATCGTCATCGCCGCCCGCTCGGAGAGCTCGCCTGCCGCCAGCGGCCGGAAGCGCTTCTTCGGGTGCTTGCGATCGAGCTCGACGTCGACCAGGTCGTTGACGTAGTAACCGGCGCTGGAGATCGCGCAGAAGGCAACGAAGGTGAGGGTCGCCTGCAAGACCTCGTAGGACTGGTTGAACTTGCCCGAGAACAACAGCCCGGCGAAGACGAAGAGGTTCTTGATCCACTCCTGCGGCCGCCCGGTCTTGATCGCGGCCCGCAGCGGCGAGCGCCGCGGCACCACGGGCGTTGCGGCCGAGCCGTCAGCCGGAATCGTCGGATGCTCTGAGGTGATCGTTTCCATCAATGGTCGCGGGAGGGTAGCGCTGCGGTCGGTCTGGGTTTTGAGGCACGCCTCACCGCAATCTTGGCACCAGGAGTCACTCTCCCGCCGCATCCATGTAAAGCCGACAAGCCCAAACCTTGCCTGCGGCGGCGAAACCGGCGCGAACCATCCTTACCGTGGCGCGTCCTGGTCGATGGCTTCCAACGATTCGAGATCGTCGCGATCACGAGGCCTCTCACTGGCTCGCTTCATCGAGAGAAGGTGGCCGAGAGAGCAGACACGAACGACGATGCCATCCATCTCAACGTCGGTTGCCTCGGCATCAAGCACTGCAAAGGCCGGCACCTGTGGCAACCCCTGAAGGACGTCAACGCGGCCAAGCTGGGTCACGACCAAGGTTCGATCTCCGGTCCTTAGAAAAGTAGAGATCGACTTCGAGTCGAGAAGACGACCACCCACGTCCACTCGGCCGCCCAATTGCCTGAGTAGCGCGTCGAGCCTCTCGAGGTTCTCGGCCGATGACTCAGGAACGACATCGACGTCCTGGGTGGCACGAAGGTATCCCCAGGCATTGACTGCCAACCCCCCGACCAGCACGAACCGAATCTCCGCTTCGGTCAGCCGCTCGAGCAATTCGCGCAGGCGCAGGGGCTCGGCGGTCAAGTCTTTCGGGCGCTCCCAGTGAATTTCGAGAGGTATTCGCTCAGAGCAAGGCCCTCGGCAAGATTCACGGCGAGCGGGCGGCGGCTGTCTTCGCGTACCTGGCGCCGCCTGGCCTCCTCATTGGCCTGCCAGGGATCCCTTTTTCGCCGCTCACTAGCCGATTTCATCGCCACCAGGGTAGCTGCCCGCGATTCGCATCCTCGTGAAGGATTGTGTGCCCTATGGCGGCCAGAATCCTTCACGAGCGACCTGAGATGCTTCGCGGTCGATGAGCAAACGCAGGCTCAAGCACTGGGGTTGGGGATATGAGGACCAGGTTCGTCCCCGCGCGGAGATGGAGGCAGCGGCTGCCGCCATCCGGGATCGGTTTGGCTTCGGTGGGGAGATCGAGGAGGCAGTTCCGCTCGAGCGGGTCGAGGTGCGGGCGTCGCGGCTGAAGGCGCCGGCTGGGCTTGGTGACCTGTTCACGGACGAGAAGTACGAGCGGGTCTCGCGGGCTCTGGGCAAGGCCTATCGCGACGTGGTCCGCGGCTTCCGCGGCGAATTCGAGAATCCGCCCGACCTCGTCGCGCGGCCCCGGGACGAGTCGGAGATCGAGACCGTGCTGAGCTGGGCCGAGGCCGAGGGCGCTGCGGTGATTCCGTTTGGCGGAGGCACCAGCGTGGTCGGCGGAATCGAGGGCCGGCTGGACGACCGGCCCTTCGTCTCGCTCGACCTGCGCCGGCTCGACCGGGTGCTGGAGGTCGACGCCGAGTCGATGGCGGCACGGATCCAGGCTGGCGCCACCGGGCCAGGCCTGGAGGATCAGCTCCGCAAGCACGGGCTGACCCTGCGGCACTTCCCCCAGAGCTTCGAGTACTCGACCCTCGGCGGCTGGATCGCGACCCGCGCCGGCGGCCACTTCGCCACCCTCTACACCCACATCGACGACCTGGTCGAGTCGGTCCGCGCGATCACTCCGCGCGGTACCTGGGAGAGTCGACGGCTGCCCGGCTCCGGCGCGGGCCCCTCGCCCGACCGAGCGCTGATCGGCTCGGAGGGGATCCTCGGCGTGATCGGCGAGGCCTGGGTGCGAGTCCGGCCACGGCCGGAGCTCAAGACCTCCTGCGGAGTCGAGTTCGACGACTTCCTCGCCGCGGCCGGCGCCATCCGCGAGATATCCCAGTCCGGCCTCTACCCGAGCAACTGTCGCCTGCTCGACGCCATGGAGGCGGGCACGACCGGGGCCGGCAGCGGCGAGAAGAGCCTCCTGGTCCTCGGCTTCGAGTCCGCCCACCACCCGGTCGACGAGCCGATGAAGCTCGCTGTGGAGATCGCCCGCGAGCACGGCGGAGCACCGGGCGAGATCCGCGGCGGCGGCCCCAGGGAGGAGAGCACCGACGATGCGGTCGGAACCTGGCGCAACGCCTTCCTCCTGGCGCCCTACCTGCGCGACACCTTCGTAGCCTGCGGCGTCCTCTCCGAGACCTTCGAGACCGCGATCACCTGGGACCGCTTCGAGGACTTCCACGCCATCACCATGGAGACCGTCCGCGCCAAGGTCGCCGAGGTCTGCGACGCCCCCGCGGAGGGCCCCGGCGCCCCCCGAATCAGCTGCCGCTTCACCCACGTCTACCCCGACGGCCCAGCCCCCTACTTCACCGTCATGGCCCCAGCCAGCCGCGGCGGCGAGGTAGCCCAATGGGACGAGATCAAGGCAGCAGCCTCCGAAGCGGTAATGGAAGGGGGCGGCACGATCACCCACCACCACGCAGTAGGCCGAGACCACCGCCCCTGGTACGACCAACAACGCCCCACCCCCTTCGCAGCCGCCCTCCGCGCAGCAAAGCGAGAGCTCGACCCCGCAAGCATCCTCAACCCCGGCGTCCTGATCGAACCCTGACCCAGCATCGTGAAGCTTTTTAGCCCCCATAGGGGCATCAAAGCTTCACGAAGGCGTAGGACCCGTGGGACGGTCGGAAGCTTGCCCAGGGCTTGTGGAAGGGAGGGCCGGGGGTGTCCCTCCAGCGCAGCGGCGTCCGTTTTTCGCCCCAACCCCGATCTCGGCCGGCCGCAAACCGCGAG
>DASSXC010000038.1:0-4754 GCA_035704205.1 Solirubrobacterales bacterium
GCTCGTCGGCCACCCGGCGGTCGCCGACGCGGCCGCGGTCTCGGCGCCCGACCGCGAGCGCGGCGCGGTCGTGCGCGCGATCGTCGTCCCCCGCGATCGCGAGCCCAGCGAGCAGCTCGCCCGCGAGCTGCAGGAACACTGCAAACGCGAGACGGCCCCCTACAAGTTCCCCCGCATTGTCGAGTTCGCCGCCGAGCTGCCGAAGACGACCAGCGGCAAGGTCAAGCGCGCCGAGCTGCGCGGCCGCTAGACGCCCGGAAACCAAGCAGGTCGGGGGACGCAGGGAGGATCGGTGAGAGAGCGCACTGCAGTGCGTGACCGAACCGACCGGACCGAGGACCCCGAGATGCCCCGGTTTCCGGGCGTCTAGGCAGTTTGGGCGAAGGCCTCGTCTAGACCGACCGGGCGGCCAAGGTGGAAGCCCTGTGCCATGTCGACGCCGTAGTCGCGCAGCATCTTCGCGGTCTGGTCGTCCTGGACGTACTCGGCGATCGTCGCCTTGCCGAGCCCGCGGGCGATCTGGACGATCGCCTGCACGGTGAGCTGGTCCGCGTCGGAGCGCGGCATGTCGCGGATGAAGGAGCCGTCGATCTTGATCAGGTCGAAGGGGATCCGCTTCAGGTAGTGGAAGGGCCCGAAGCCGGCGCCGTAATCGTCGATCGCCACCTGGCAACCGAACTCGGTCAGACGATCGGCGAAGCCGGTTGCCTGCTCATAGCTGTGGAGGTTCGCCGTCGCGGTGATCTCGAAGGTGCAGCGCGACGGGTCGGCGCTGCCTTCGTCGAGGCGCCTTTCGATGAACTCGAGCACCGAGACGTCGGTCAGCGAAGCGCCGGAGAGGTTCACGTGCACCGACAGCGGCGCCCCCTGCCGCTCGCGCTCGGCAAGCAGCTCGAGGGCACGCGCGACCACCCAGCGGTCCAGCTCCTGGATCATCCCCGAGCGCTCCGCCGCCTCGATGAAGGAGGCTGCAGGCAGCAGCTCGCCGGCGTCGTTGGTCATCCGCAGCAGCAGCTCGTAACGCTCGATTCCACCCGAGGCGAGGCTGCGGATCGGCTGGGAATGCAGGCTGAGGCGGTCCTCGGTCAGCGCGTCGCGGATCCGCGCCGCGGTCGTCTGCCGCCGCTCGGGCTCGCGCAGAGGCTCGTCGGGATCGCGGAAGAGGGCGATCTGATTGCGTCCCCCCTCCTTGGCCTGGTACATCGCCTGGTCGGCGGCGACCAGCACCGCTTCGGAGCCGGCCCCCTTCTCACCGCCGCCGAACATCGTGATGCCGACGCTGATCGTCGCTGCCTCGGCTTCGGAGGTCGGCCGGACGTTCTCGGCGACCTGGGCGCGCAGGTCTTCACCGAGCTGCATCGCTCCCTCGATGCCGGTCTGCGGCATCAGGATCGCGAACTCGTCCCCGGAGAGGCGAGCGACGATGTCGGTGGCGCGGACTCGTTCGCGCATCACCTCGGCGACCTGGCGGATGAGGTTGTCGCCGGCGTGGTGCCCGAGGGCGTCGTTTACGCCCTTGAGCCCGTCGATGTCGATGATCATCACCGCACCCAGCCCGCCGTAGCGGGCGCTGAAGGAAACGTACTGGTCGAGTTCGGCGCGGAAGCGGCGCCGGTCGAGCAACCCGGTCAACGAATCGTGGTCGGCCAGATAGCGCAGCTCGGCCTCGGTCCGCTCGGCCCGCTCGAGCGCCGCCAGGATGACCTGGCGGTCGTCGTCGCCGAGCTTTTGGAGCACGGCTTCGATAGCCGGCTCCCCATGCGCCGGGGGTCGTTCGTTAGCCACCTACGAAAGGTAGATATTGCGGGCCCTCGATTCCTTGGATATCGCTCTGTTTCCAGTACTGCGACCAAGTTTCGGCTAGGCCCCCTCCCCAATAGTTGGCCTCGATGCTCCGCGGGTAGTGTGGGCCCATGGCGAACCGCCTGGCGGAGGAGACCAGCCCCTACCTGCTCCAGCACCGCGACAACCCGGTCGACTGGTTCCCCTGGGGCGAGGACGCCCTGGCGCGAGCGCGCGAGCTGGACCGCCCGATCCTGCTCTCGGTCGGCTACTCCGCCTGCCACTGGTGCCACGTGATGGAGCGCGAGTCCTTCGAGGACGCCGCGACGGCGGCCTACATGAACGAGCACTTCGTCAGCATCAAGGTCGACCGCGAGGAGCGTCCCGACGTCGACGCCCTCTACATGGAGGCCGTGCAGGCGATCAGCGGCCACGGTGGCTGGCCGATGACCGTCTTCTGCGATCCCGACGGCGTGCCCTTCTACGGCGGCACCTACTTCCCACCCGACGAGGGTCGCGGAATGCCGAGCTTCCGCATGGTCATGGAAGCGGTCCTCGACGCCTTCGAGAACCGTCGCGACGAGTTGCGCGAGCGGGCGGCGGAGACGCGGACGCGGCTGGGGGCCGTCGGCACGATCGAGCCCGCGGGCGAGAGGCCCGGCGAGGAGCTGCTGGAGGCGTCCGTGGTCTCCCTGAAGGCCGCCGAGGACACCGAGCTGGGGGGATTCCGCGGGGCGCCGAAGTTCCCGCCGTCCTCGGCCCTGGAGCTGCTGCTGACCCGGGGGGTCGCCGAGCCGGTCGAGCGCACCCTCGACGCGATGATGGCCGGCGGCATCTACGACCAGATCGGCGGCGGCTTCGCCCGCTACTCGGTCGACGCGAGCTGGCTCGTCCCCCACTTCGAGAAGATGCTCTACGACAACGCCCTGCTGGCTCGGGTCTACCTGCACGGCTGGCAGGCGCTCGGCCACGAGCGCTATCGCCGCGTGTGCGAGGAGACGCTCGACTGGACGCTGCGCGAGATGCGAGGGCCCGAGGGCGGCTTCTACTCCGCGCTCGACGCCGATTCCGAGGGCGAGGAGGGACGCTTCTACGTCTGGACGCCAGCACAGATTCGCACCGCCCTCTCCATTCCCCCCAACACGTTTTCCATCTCTGAGATGGAAAACGTGTTGGGGCATTACGGGGTCACGGAGGCGGGGAACTTCGAAGGTCGCAACGTGCTCCACCTGGCCGGCGGGGTGGGAGCGGCAGAGCCCGGGCGGCTGGACGAGGCGCGCCGGGCGCTCTACGAGGCACGATCGGAGCGCGTACCCCCCGGGCTGGACGACAAGCGGCTGACCGCCTGGAACGCGCTGATGCTGGCCGCCCTGGCCGAGGCGGGCGCGGTGCTGGAGCGGGAGGACTATCTCGCCGCCGCGCGCGACTGCGCCGAGTTCATCCTGCGCGACCTGCGGGACGAGTCGAGCCGTCTCCTGCGCACCTACAAGGACGGCGAAGGGCGGCTCAACGCCTACCTGGAGGACCACGCCTTCCTGCTGGAAGCCTTGCTGACGCTCTACGAAGCGACCTTCGAGCCACGCTGGTTCGAGCGAGCGCGGACGCTTGCCGACACGATCATCGCCCGCTTCGGCGACCCCGAGCGGAGTGGCTTCTTCTCGACCTCGGACGACCACGAGGAGCTGATCGCGCGGCGCAAGGAGATCGGCGATCACCCGATCCCGTCCGGCAACTCGGCCGCCGCCCTGGGGCTCTTGCGACTCGAGGCGCTGACGGGCGAGCGCGCCTACGGCGAGTGGGCCGAGGGCGTCCTGCATCTCTTCGCCAGGGCCGCCCCCCGCCAGCCTGACGCCTTCGCCCACCTGCTCCGCGCCCTCGACTTCCAGCTCTCCCCCACCAGAGAGGTGGCGCTGATCGGCGACGACCTCGCCGAGCTGGCGGCGGTGGTACGCGCCGATTTCCGCCCTCATCTCGTCCTCGCCGGCGGCCCGGAGGGAAGCGATACCCCTCCCCTGCTCGCCAACCACCCCACCGTCGACGGCAAGCCCACGGCTTACGTCTGCGAGCACTTCAGCTGCCAAGCTCCAACCACCGATGCCAACGTCCTGGCGTCCCTTCTCTAGACGTTCCTCCCGCGGGTGGCACGGCGGCGGGGGTCCCCCATGGCGAAGGGCTCGCGAAGCGAGTCCGAGCACATGGGGGAGGGCCGCCGTGACAGGGCCCGCGGGCCAGGCGCTCCATTTGCAAGGATGCGCCAAGTGAGTGGCTCGCTCTTCACCTTCGCCGCCGGTCGCCGAACCAAGTGGATCGTCTTCGGAATCTGGTTCCTGGCGATCTTCATCGCCTCCGGCCCCGCCAACCTTCCCGGCAAGTTCGAAGACGCCGAAAGCAACGAGGCGACCTCCTACCTGCCCGGCTCGGCCGAATCGACCGACGCCCTGGACGCGACCGAATCGCTGCAGGACGGCGAACTGGCGCCGGCGGTGATCGTCTACCGGCGCGAGTCGGGGCTGACCGCCGCCGACAAGCGCCAGATCGTCGAAGACGTCAAGACGATGACCGGGGAACGCTTCCCGGGCGTCGTCGCCGACGGCGCAACGGCCGCCGCGGGCGGCAAAGCCACCGGCTCGCAGGACAAAGCGCCCCCGGCGGGGAGCCAGTCCGGTTGCGGTACCCCGACCTCCACCATCCCCGGCCAACCGGCGGACTACGCCCCGTTCGTCGGCCCGATCTGCTCCCAGGACGGCAAGGCGGCGATCGTCACCGCCTACATCGCCGGCAACGGCGAGGGCGACCGCATCCTCGATCCGGTCAAGGCCTGGCGCGAGGAGATCTCCGACCCGGGCGGCGGCCTCGAGGTCAAGATCACCGGCGGCGCCGGCTTCTCGGCCGACGCGATCGAAGTCTTCGAAAGCATCGACAGCACCCTGCTGCTGGCGGCGCTCGGCCTGGTCATCTTCCTGCTGATCGTC
>DASSXC010000039.1:0-6690 GCA_035704205.1 Solirubrobacterales bacterium
GTGCAGGACGGAGCGGCAGATCGCCAGCCGCTGCCGCATCCCCGCCGAGAGCTCGGCAACTCGCTGCTCGGCATGGCGCTCCATTCCGGCAGCGACCAGCAAGTCCTCGATCCGCGACTCGGCGGCCTCACCGTGCGCCCCGTGCAGGCGCGCCTGGAAGCGCAGGTTCTCCCGTCCGCTCAGGTCGCGATAGAGCAGCGGCTCGTGGCCGAGGAAGCCGATCCGCCCTCGCGCCTTCCAGGCCTCTTCCGGCAGCCGCGCTCCGAGCACTCGAACCTCGCCGCCGCTCGGGCGCAGGAGCGTCGCGAGGATGCGCAGGAGGGTCGTCTTGCCAGCCCCGTTCGGCCCCAGCACGACCAGCGATTCTCCTGCGGTCAAGCAGAGATCGACCCGGTCCAGCGCCACCCGGTCGCCGAACTCCCGCCGCACGCCGCGCAACTCGATCGCCATGCTCATCCCGGCGATTCAACACGTTTTCCATCCATGTCATGGAAAACGTGTTGGAGAGGGAAGGGGGCGGGGCGCGGGCGCCGTCCGAGCGGCTGGCTCAGCCGCGGCGCTTGCGCAGGGTGCGGGCGCCGACCTTGAGCAGCGGGCCGGCTCCCTCGCGCAGGGCCTGGGTGCGGGTCGCGCCCTTGCCGTAGAGCAGCTTCGCCGAAGCGCGCACCGCTTCGCCGAGGGTCTGGTCGTAGGGATGCCACCAGAAGTCGCGGGTCAGGCCCGGCTCCCAGGCGTTCATCTTGACGTTGACGCACTCGTAGAAGCCGAATTTGGAGTGTGAGCGGCCGACGCCGGAGTCCTTGACCCCGCCCCAGGCGCACTGGCAGGCGCCGTGGCTGAAGGAGTGGTCGTTGACCCAGACCATGCCCGACTCGATCCGCCGCGCGATCCGGGCGCCCTTCTGGCGGTCCTTGGTCCAGACCGAGGCACCGAGGCCGAACTCGGAGTCGTTGGCGAGGTCGATCGCCTCCTGCTCGGAGTCGACGACGACGATCGGCAGGACCGGGCCGAAGACCTCCTCGCGCATGATCCGCATCTCGTGCGTGACCCCGGTGAGCACGGTCGGGGCGATGTATTTGTCGGAGAGACCGGCGACGGGGGTTGGGCCGCCGCAGAGCTTGGTCGCGCCGGAGGCGACCGCGTCCTCGATCAGGTCGACGACGATCTCGTACTGGCCGTCGGAGGTCATCGGGCCAATCTCCGTCTCCCACTCGAGTGGGTTGCCGAGCCGCAGCTTCTGCGCCTCGCGGGCGACGCCCGCGACGAAGCGGTCGGCGACCTCGCGCATCACGTAGACGCGCTCGATCCCCGAGCAGGTCTGGCCGGCGTTGGCGAAGCCGCCCCAGACGGCGCCCGAGATCGCGTTGTCGAGGTCGGCGTCGGCGCAGACGATCATCGGGTCCTTGCCGCCGAGCTCGAGCACCGAGCCCTTCAGGCGCCCCGCACACACCTCGCCGACCTTGCGGCCGACCTCGACCGAGCCGGTGAAGAAGATCTTGCCGGCGCTCGACTTGGCCAGCGCGTCGCCGACCGCGCCGCCGCCGTGGACGACGCGGACGAGGCCCTCGGGCAGGCCGCCCTTCTCGAAGACGCGGCGGATCGCCTCGCCCAGCAGCGGGGTCAGGCTGGCCGGCTTGAGGACGACGCCGTTGCCCGCCATCAGCGCGATCGCCACCTCACCAAAGGGGATCGACCAGGGGTAGTTCCAGGGTGCGATCACGCCGACGACGCCGATCGGCTCGTAGGTGAAGCGCGATTTCTTGCTCGCCAGGAAGGCCTGGCTCATCCGCACCTTCTCGTCAGCGAGGATCTTGGGGCCGGCCTTGGCGCACCAGTGCAGCGCGTCGACGGTCGGCAGCAGCTCCATCGTGTAGGCCTCGGCGCGGGGCTTGCCCTGCTCGCTCACCAGCAGTTCGGCTAGCTCGTCGATGTCGTCGAGCAGGGCGTCGGCGGCGCGCCTCAGGTAGGCGCCGCGAGTCTTCAGGTCGAGCTCGGCCCAGGCGGGCTGGATGCGGGCTACGTCGTCTACTACGCCCTGGACTTCGTCAGGCGTGATGGTGGCTACCGACCCGACCAGCTCGCCGGTGGCGGGGTTGAAACTCTCAAGGGTGGACTGGGCAACGGGGGGCTGCGTGGCGATCTCCATGGGTCGATTGTAGGTGGTGTGGGGGGAGCCGGGGGAGGTCTTGTGAGTGCCGAGATTCGCTCCGCTGGCGCTCCGCTCATGATGCTGCTGCCGCTTCGCGGCTGGAATCTCTCGCCGGTGCGCCGCTTCGCGAGGCACTCACAAGACCTCCCCCGGCTCCCTTCGAAGCGCCGACGACCGCCACGGTCATACTCGGCGCAATGCCCGATCGCCTGTTTGGAAGCGACGAGGGATCAGCCCGCCAATCGGCTCCCCCGGAAGCTGATGCTCCTTTGGCCGTGCGGATGCGGCCGCGGTCGTTGGATGAGCTTGTTGGGCAGGAGCACGTTTTGGGTGAAGATTCCGCTCTCAGGACCGCAATCGAAAGCGGACACCCCCACAGCGCGATCCTCTATGGGCCGCCCGGGTCCGGGAAGACGACGCTTGCTCGGATTGCCGCTGCCGCGGCCGACGGGGCGTTCGAGGAGCAGTCGGCTGTCAATGCCGGGAAAGCCGAGATCCGTGGGGTGATCCAGCGGGCTCGGGAGCGGCGGGGGGCCAACGGGCGGCACACCGTCTTGTTCCTGGACGAGATCCATCGCTTCAACAAGGCCCAGCAGGACGCGCTGCTGCCGGCGGTCGAGGAGGGGTTGCTGACGCTGATCGGGGCTACCACCGAGAACCCCTACTTCGAGGTCAACTCGGCCTTGCTCTCGCGTTGCCAGATCTACGAGCTGCGGCCGCTCTCGGCCGAGCGGGTCGAGAAGTTGTTGCGGCGGGCGCTCGCCGATCCCGAGCGCGGCCTCACCGACCCGCCTCCGGTCGAGGACGCGGCGTTGGCGATGCTGGCGCACCGCTCCGGGGGCGACGCCCGGGTCGCGCTCTCGGCCCTCGAGCGGGCGGCCGAGCGCGCATCCGACCTTGACCCCACTGGAGGTGGGTCAAAAGCGGATGCGATCGACGTGGCGGCGGTCGAGGACGCGCTGCAGAAAAAGGCGCTCGACTACGACCGCGAGGGCGACCGGCACTACGACTTCGTCTCCGCTTGGATCAAGGCCACGCGGGGCTCCGACGTCGACGCCTCGCTCTACTACCTGGCGGTGATGCTGGAGGGTGGCGAGGATCCGCGCTTCATCGCTCGCCGCATGGTCATCCTCGCCTCCGAGGACGTCGGCAACGCCGACCCGCAGGCGCTGCTGGTCGCCGACGCCGCGGCCCGGGCGGTCGACCGGGTCGGCCTGCCCGAGTGCGCGCTCAACCTCGCCCAGGCCACCGTCTACCTCGCCTTGGCGCCGAAGTCCAACGCCTCCTACAAAGCCCTGGGACGAGCCCGGGCAGAGGTTCGCGAGAACGGCGCCAAGACGCCGCCGGACCACCTGCGCGACGCGCACTACCCTGGCGCGGCCAAGCTGGGGCGCGGTGAGGGCTACCGCTATGCGCACGATCAGCCAGGCGGTGTCAGCGACCAGCCGTCGATGCCACCGGGCCTCGAGGAACTGCGGTTTTATGCACCGACCGACCGCGGTTTCGAGGCGGAGCTGGGCCGGCGCCTGGAGGCGCTGCGCAAGCGGCTCTCCGGCGGCGACTCAAGCCCCTAGGCGCAAGCGCAACTTCCCCATAGACGCGGTGTTTCAAGGGTCGGCTTTCCAAGCTAGAGCCAGGGAGAGCCGACACACCGGCCGGAGGCCTGGACTGGGGGTCTCCGGCCGGGAGTTAACAGGGGGAATCAGGGGGGAACCTCGACGGCCGCGCTCGAAGACCGCGCGGCCGTCGAGCGTTCGCGCCCCGGTCGGATCGCGGTTAGGGTTTCGCGATGCCCTCGCAACCACAGCTCGTCCTTCACTCGGTCCCGTTCTCCCACCCGGTTCTCGCCGTGAGCGCGGCACTCGACCGGTTCGGCTACGAGTACGAGACGGTCGAACTGGTGGCCGGCAAGCACGGCGAGGAGATCGAAAGGCTCTACGGCGAGGGGCGCCGAACGGTCCCCGGACTGTTGGTCGACGAGGAGCCGGTGCACGGCACGGCGACGATCTTCGCCCGCCTCGACGAGCTGCACCCCGATGCGGACCTCTATCCGGAGGCGACGGCCAATGCGATCCGCGAGGCCGAGGGCGGCGTCGCCGAGGATCTGCAGACGAGCGCCCGCGTGCTCGTCTTCGGCGCGCTCCACTTCCGCCCCGAGTCGATGGGGACGTTCGCGGGGGCCGGTCAGCTCGATCCGGCCGGGGTCGACTTCGCGATCAAGACGATGCGCGCGACCTGGCGCTACCTCGACATCACCGCCGAGCGGGTCCACGCCACCCTGCGGGATCTGCCGGCGCAACTCGACGCGGTCGACGCCCTGGTCGCCGCCGGCGCCGCCGGCGGCGAGGCGCCGACCGCGGCGGACTTCCAGCTTGGCTCTTCGCTTCGCCTCCTCGCCCAGGTCGGCGACGTCCGCCCCCTGGTCGAGGAGCGACCGGCCGCCACGCTCGCCACCGCCTGGTTCGACCGCGGCAGCGGCGACGTACCCGCCGGCGCCTTCCCGCCCGGCTGGACCCCGGCCGCCAGCCCCTAGCCGGGCAGCTCCAGGTCGCGGCGCTCCAGGCACCTCTCTAATGTCTGGTGGGTGAGCTCGGAGAAGCTGCGACTCGGTGGCATGGCGTTGCGCAACGGCCTGCTGATCCACGGGCCGACTCACTGGGCCGCGGCGGTTCGGGACAGGGATGGGCAGGTGGTCGTCGCTTCCGAGCGGAAACCCGAGCTGGCGCCGAAACTGGCGGGAAAAGTTCCCGGTCTGCGGGGGCCGCTGAAACTGATCGAGGCGATGGCGGTCCTGCCGCTCGTGCGGCGGCGAATGCCCGCCGCGCGTCTTCCCTTTGAGGACTGGAAGGTCGTCGCCGCGGTTGGCACGACGCTGGTCGCCACCGCGATGCTGCGGCGCCGGGTGGCGAGCGGGGCGCTGCGCGAGGGGATGGTGCAGGTGCTGGGAGCTGCACCGGCGGTCATCGCCCTCGCCGACCGCGACCTGGCCGCCTACCACGGGGTCGAGCACAAGGCGATCGCCGCCTACGAGCAGGGGGTCGACGACCCGGCGACCGTGCCCAAGGAGCATGACCGCTGCGGCTCGAACTTGATCACGCCGATGATGCTGCTCTCCGCCGGAGGGACGGTGATGCTGGAGCGGCTGGTCGAGCGGCCGAGCCCGCTGGCCCGCGCCCTGGTCGGCCTGGGCGGCGCCTCGATCGCGGTCGAGATGTTTGCTTGGAGCGACCGCAACCACGGTGCTCCCTTGGCGGAGGCATTCCACACCCCCGGCCGCGAGATCCAGCGCCACCTGGCGACCAAGGAGCCGACGCCCGAGCAGCTCCAGGTGGGCATCGCCGCGCTGGCCGAGATCCTCCGTGTCGAGGGTCCGCAGAGCGGCGAGGGCGAGCCCTCCCCCGCCACGTAGACTCCCCGCCGATGTTCGGAAGAATCGATCACATCGGCGTCGCCGTCGAGGACATCGACGCGGCCATCGCCCTCTACGAGAAGAGCTTCGAGATGGAGCTGGCGCACCGCGAGACCGTCGAGTCGCAGGGTGTCGAGGCCGTTTTGCTCGACGTCGGCGACGGGCACGTCGAGCTGCTGCGGCCGCTCGGTCCCGACACCGCCGTCGGCAAGTTCCTCGCTCGCAAGGGCCCGGGTTTGCACCACGTCGCCTATGCGGTCGAGGACATCGACTCGACCCTGCGACAGCTCGCCGCGGCCGGTCTCGAGCTGATCGACAGCGAGGCCCGGGTGGGCATCCGCGAGAGCCGGGTGGCATTCCTGCACCCGCGCTCGACCGGCGGCGTGCTGACCGAGATCGTCGAACCGAGTGGAGAGGAGCACTGATGGCGGACGCGCAGAAGGTGGAGATCGGCTTCGAGGGCGGCCAGGTCGTCGCGGTCCGGCTCAGCGAGGACGAGCTGAAGGACCTGCGCAAGCAGGTCGAGAAGGGCGGATGGCACGACGTCAAGACCGAGGATGGGACCCTCGCGGTCTACGTCGGCAAGGTCGCATTCCTGCGCATCGACTCAGGCGCGCACCAAGTGGGCTTCGGCCTCGACCGGCAGGACTGATGCGGGCCCGCAGGCTGCTCGGCGTCGCGGGGCTGGCGACGCTCGGTGCGGCGCTTTGGTGGCGGAAGAACCCATCCGCATGCCCCTACGGGCAGCGGTTCTGGGTGGAAGCGCCGCACCCGGTCATCACCCGGGACCGATTGCGGTCTGTGCTCGCCCCGCAGCCAGGTGAGCGGGTGCTGGAGATCGGGCCCGGCACCGGCTACTACACGCTCGACATGGCCGAGTGGGTCGGCGCCGACGGCCGCGTCGAGATCTTCGACCTCCAGCGGGAGTTCCTCGATCACGTGACCGGTCGCGCCGCCGAGCGCGGCCTGGAGAACATCGCTCCGACCCAGGGCGACGCCACCGCGCTCCCCTACGAGGACGCGTCGATGGACGCCGCCGTCCTCACCGCCGTCCTCGGCGAGATCCCCGATCCGATAGCGGCCCTGCGCGAGATCCGCCGCGTCCTCGAGCCCGACGGCCGCCTGATCGTCG
>DASSXC010000040.1:0-18647 GCA_035704205.1 Solirubrobacterales bacterium
GCGCTCGCTCAGCTCGGCGTCGGCGCGGATCTCGTCGCGGATCGCGGCGAGGCCGGCGGCCAGCTCCGGCTCGTCGGCGGCGAAGCGCTCCGCCGCATCGGGGGCCGCGGTGTCGATAGTCGTGCCGGAGGGCAGGACGAAGGTAAGCGAGCGCACGGTCGAGTAGGAGTCCTTGGTCGTGCCGCAGCGCATCCCGCCCGAGTTGTTGGCGATCACGCCGCCGACCGTGGCGATGTCGGTGCTGGCCGGATCGGGGCCGAGCTTGCGACCGTGGGGGGCGAGGACGCGGTTGGCATGGCCGAGCACCGTGCCCGGCTTGACCCGGGCCCGCACCCCTTCTTCCTCGACGGCGACGCCGCCGAAGTGGCGCCGCACGTCGACCAGGATCCCGTCTCCCTGGCCCTGCCCGTTGAGGCTGGTTCCGCCCGCGCGGAAAACGACCGGCACGTTTTTCTCGCGGCCGTAGGCGAGCACTCTCGAGACATCGCCCGCGTCGCGCGCCATCACCACAGCCCGCGGCAGAAGTCGGTAGGGACTGGCATCGGAGGCGTAGCGAACGATGTCGCTGGCGCGAGCCAGAACCCGGTCCGCGCCAAGCAACGCCTCCAGCTCCCCCCGCAACGGCTGCTCCGTCCCGCCGGCAAGCGAGTCGGGGGCGCGATCGGGAGCAGTGACGGTCATCTCCCGGATTCTCCTCGAAGGCCTAGAAGAGCGACATTCCCGGCTGCACCGGGACTTCGACCAGCTCCGGCCGCGAGGAGGCGAGCGCCTTGGCGAGCGCGTCGCGCACCTCGTCGCGCCCGCTTGCCCGCCGGGTCGAGACCCCGTACCCGGCTGCCACCGCGGCGACGTCGAGCTCGGGAAGGTCGAGGCCGGGGGCGCCCTGCACCGACTCGACCTCGGCGAACCACTTGAGGATCGCGTACTCGGAGTTGCGCAGGACGAGGAAGGTGACCGGCACCTCGTGGGCGACCGCGCTCCAGAAGGCGGTGACCGCGTACTGGACCGAGCCCTCGCCGATCACGCAGACGACCGGGCGGTCGGGCTGGGCAAGCTGCACCCCAACCGAAGCGGAGAGGCCGAAGCCAAGCCCGCCGCCGGCGCTGAAGTAGTAGCTGCCGGGGCGCGAGAGGCGCAGCTGGTTGCGCAGCGCCAGCGTGCTGGCGGGGGACTCGAGCACGATGATCCCGTCCTCGGGGAAGACCTCGGCGAGGGCGGAGTGCACGGTGGAGGAGTTGAGCGGATCCTCGGCGGGGATTTCGGTCGGGCCGGGGTTGGGCTCCGGCACCGGCCGCGAGGACTCCGGCACGACCTCCACCAGAGCCTCCAGGCTGAGCTTCACGTCGGCGACGATCGCGTCGCCCATCGGCGCCCGGGCGGCCTCGTCGGGGTCGCTGGTGATCGCCACCAGCCTCGCCCCCTCTGGCAGCAGCGGCCCGGGGATGTAGGGGTAGTAGGGAAAGACCGAGCTTCCGGCGACGAGGATCAGGTCATGTCCCTCGAGGGTCTGCGCCACCGGGCCGATCGCGGGCGGCAGCACACCGCGGAAGTTCGGATGACCCTCGGGGAAGCCGAGTTTGCCGCCGCCGGGCGCCGGCGTCGCCCAGACCGGCAGGCGCTGCCGCTCGGCCAGCGCCACCGCGGCATCCCAACCGCCGCTGGCATCGACGTCGGGGCCGGCGACGAAGACGGGGTTGGCGGCGGAATCAAGCCGCTCGGCGAGCGCGCGGATCGCCTCCGGGTCGGCAACCGCGCGGCCGGTCACCGTACGGCCGATCGCCTCGCGAGCGTCCGCCTCATCCACCTCCACGCCCCAGTCGTCCATCGGAATCGAGACGAAGGTGGGGCCCTGGGGGGGCAGCGAGGCAAGGTGAATCCCGCGGGCGAGGGCCAGCGGAACGTCCTCCGCCCGCGCGGGCTCATAGGCCCACTTGACCAGTGGGTGAGGCATGCGGATCGCATCGCGGTTGGTCAGGTTGGCCTGCAGGGTCATCTGCGCTCGCGCCTGCTGCCCCGCCGTCACCAGAACCGGAGAGTGGTTGGCCTGCGCGTTGAAAATCGCTCCCATCGCGTTGCCCACCCCTGGCGCGGTATGGAGATTGGCGATCGCGGGACGGCCGGAGGCCTGCGCGAAACCATCGGCCATGCCGACGACGACCGCCTCGTGCAAGCCGAGCACGAAGCGGAAGTCGCCGGGGAAGTCGGCGAGCATCGGCAGCTCGGTCGAGCCGGGGTTGCCGAAGATGGTCGTCATCCCCTGAGCACGGAAGAGGTCGAGGCTGGCCTCGCGCACGGTCGGCATGCGCGGCACCCTATTCGACCATCTAATTTGCGGCACTCAAGCAAGGTGGGGGCGCCTGTCGATAACGGCTGGGACGTGCCAGGGACGATCGACAAGCTCAGCGGCAGGGTTTGCGCCGCCTTTGCGCTGCTCGCGGCATCGATCGCCGCGCTCCTCGTCTGTTGGGGGCCCGCGACGGCGAGCGCTGCGCCCCTGCCCACGCGCTACGTCTACGGGACGGGGGAAATCGTCCCCGTCCCCGCGGCGATCCCCCACGAAGAAGGCGACATGGTCGACCGCCGCATCGTTCCCAACCTGCGCTGGATCGCCAAACGCTTCCCGATCCTCATCACGGACGGCTACTCCGGTCCACTGCCCAGCGGCGAACACGTCGGCTGTCGCGGTTGCCACGTCAGGAACAGCGACCACTACAACGGCCTCGCGGTCGACATCGTGCCGCTGAACGGATCGGGGAGCTGCGACAGCAGCTGGACGGGCATCAGCCGCCTCGCGCAGTGGGCCGAGCCGGTCCAGAGCAAACCCCGCCCGCCCTTCCGCTGGGTCGGCTACGACGGCGACGCCGGCCATGGCTGCGGCCATCACCTCCATCTCTCCTGGGAACACGCCGTCGCGCCGATGTTCCAGCTTGCCGAATGGGTCGAGGTCTTCCCGGTAAGCAACCGGGGAGTCGCTCAGCAACCCAAACCCAGCGGCGATCCCTCGGGCGTCAAACCCCCCAAGGGCCCACAGGGCGGCAGCGCCGCTGACGAACCGAGCTACGAAAGCGGTCCGCGGGGCGGCATCTCCGTCGCTCAATCGGGCGGCGTCTCCCCCCGCGGCGACTGAGGCACGTCCATAGGATGCGGCCGATGCGCCGCCTCTGGCTGATTTCGCTGCTGCCCACGCTTGCCTTGCTCGTCGGCTGCGGCGCCCAGGACGATTCGACGCCCGTTGCCTGTCTCGAAGGTGAGAATGCCTTCCTTGCTGCTCTGACCGATGCGCCGGGGGCGGTGAAGCTGGCTAGCGAGACGCCTATCTCCGAATGCCTCGCCGAGAACCAGAGCGGTGGCGACCTGGCCAACGTCGGCACGGCGATGCTCGGCGCCGCGACGAAGCTCAATGCCGAGGCTCGGGCCGAGCCCGGCGGGGACGCCAACCTGCAGCTCGGCTACCTGCTTGGCGCCGCCGAGCGTGGCGCCGACGGGACCGAGGGGATCCACGCCGAGCTGATCCGCCGGCTCTCCGCCGCCGCCCGCTACAGCCCCGACAACCGGCCGCTGCCACCGACCTTCCTGCGGGCCTACCGGCGGGGATTCGACGCCGGGCACTCCCAGGGTTAGCGGCGCCTAGCGCGGCGAGACGATCACCAGACGACCGTCGGCAAGGCGGTAGGCGGTGCCGACCGGCTCGCCCCGTCCTCGCGCCCGCGGGGCACCGCTGGGCTTGGGCAGGACCCGCACCCGGGCCTCGGCGGCGGCACGGCGCTCGATGTGGCCGCTCTTCGGGTTCACGGTGAGGGTGAGGCCGGCGATCAGGAAGGCGACGGCGAGGACGATGCCGATGTCGAACAGGTTGACCAACCCGTCGAGCGGGTCGCCGGCGTTCTCCTCGATCTTGCCGTGCCGCCCGAGGCCGATCCTGCTCATGCTCGCTCCAGAGCGCTCAGGTCCTCGGTGTACATGCGGGTGCGGCTGAGCGTCAGCGCGAAGGCGATCGTCCCGACCAGGAGGCCGATCACGGTCGCTGCGAAGGCGTCGCGCAGGTCGTCGGCGAGCATCGCGACGTTGCCGTCGCCGAGCGCGGCCAGTCCGGGAGCGAGCGGGATCAGCGTGCCCATCAGGCCGATCGCCGGGCCCGCCCGGACCAGGATCCGGGTGCGGTCGAGGCGCCGCTGGACCGAGAGCTCGTAGCCGGCAAGCGCCCCCTCGACGTCGGCCGGCCGGCCGCTGGTTCGTGCGGTGGCCAGCGCCAGCACGGCCGCGGCGGCGAAGCTGCTCGGCGCTTGGTAGGCGTAGAGCGAAGCGCTGGTCGGGTCGGCGGCGGCACGCCGCACCAGCTCGGTCAACTCCACCCCGCGCGAGCGACCGTGCCGCCGCCACAGTTCGGCCCCGTAGCGGCCCAGCTCGAAGGCACAGGCGACGAGGACGACGACGGCAGCGAGCAGGACCGGGACGCGCAGGGCGGTGGCGATCTCCGCCAGGGCGTCGCCGAGCCCGTCGCCGATCGTGGCCAGCTCGATCACGCCGTCCTCACTCCGGCTCGCTCGCGCCGCGAGCCGATCGCCATCGCGGCAAGCAGCGCGCCGAGCAGGGCGATCAGGACGCCAGGCTGCGGGTTGCCACCGCTCCCCGCTCCGGCAAGGCCGGGGGCGGCGGGCGCACTCGAACCGTCGCCACCGACCAGCAGGCCTTCGACCGTTCCACCGGCACCACTCCCGCGCGTCTCACCGGCCACGCCCACACCACCGACATCGCTCAGGCTGGAGTCGACGCGATGCGGCCGGACGGTTCGGGGTGGCGCCGACTCGGCGGAGGTCGCCTCGACCTGCCGCGACCCTCGCGCGGTCGCCCCACCGCTCTGCGGCTGCGGGGCGCTGAACAGCGGCGCTCCGCGTCCGCCGCCGCCGGCGATCACCCCGGCGCCGCGCCTGAGCTGGAATCCACCCTGGCCGCGATGGGAAGCGGGCGGGACATGGGCAGAGGCGGAGACTTGCTCGTCGGCCGCGCGCGGCGGCGCCTCGACCCGCCGCGGGACCGGGGGCAGCGGATAGGGGCGGCCGGCCAGAGCCGGGCCTACCTGGGCGGTCATCCAGAGCGAATTCGTATCGTCGGACGCCGTCCAGCCGATGCTGCCATCTGGGCGTTGCAGCGAGGCCAGGTAGGCGAGTGGCTCGTTGCCCGAGGTCGTTTGCCACGAGCGCGGGTCCTGCCCGGCGGCCCACATTCCCTGCACGACCCAAGCGGTCGTCGCCGAGTTCGAGCCGCTGCCGGGGGTCGCCTCGAAGCCCCCGTCCTCGCCCTGGGCGCCGCGCAGATACTCGAAGGCGCGTTCCTCCGCCGCGGTCGCGTGACGGCCGGCGGCGTTGAGCGCTTGGATCGCGGCACCGGTCATATCGGCATCCGACCACGAGCTCGGCGAGAAGGAGGGCCAGCTCCCGTCGGGGCGCTGCTGGGCGATCAGCCAGTCGACCGCACGCTGGACCGCCGCGTCCGTGTCGGGGCGATCGATTGCGCTGAGCGGGAAGATCGACCAGATCGTCGAGTTGATCCAACCTTCGGAGCTGCCCGCGATCTGAGGGAAGGACCCGTCGGAGAGCTGGCGGGAGAGGATGGTGGAAAGCGGGTCGACTCCCCCAAAGGCGGACGGCGAGGTCCCGGAGGCGAGCGCGACCAGGGCGACGCGGTCGAAGTCGGTGGTCTGGCTGAGGCCCGCGGTGTTGCGGGTCAGGTAGGTGTGGACGTCGGTGCCGCCCGGCTTGGCCTGGTCCTGAGGATTGATCCCAGCCGCGGCCAGGGCGTAGGCCGCCCAGGCGCTGAAGTCGGGGTCGGAGGGCTGGCCGATCCGCCCGCCGAAGCCACCGTCGAGGTTCTGGGCATCCTGAAGGAAGCGGACGCTGCGGTCGAGCGTCGCCCCCGCGGCTGCATCGGGAGCATCGGCTCGCGACGGCGGCGCTGCCACCAGCGCCACTGCGAGCAGACAGGCGAGCAGAGCGCGGCTCATCCAGCCGTCTCTCCAAGCTTCAGCACGACCTTGCGCTGGGCGGTCGTTGCGGCACCCCCAGCCGGGCTGAAGGAGACCTTGACCGCGACGGTCACCCTGCCGTTCCGCCGCAGCCGTTCGAGCGCTTTGCCCTTGGTCTTGACTCGGAGCCTCACGTCTCCGGCGCCACCAACCCACACCGAACTCCTCTTCACCTTGCTTCCCGAGACGGTGAGGCGCCCTGGGCCAGGCACGGAGATCGTCAGCAGGGCGGCACCCGATTTGGCGTTGGACACCACCCGACCAAAGGAGAAGCTGGAGAGGGGAGGTGGGGTGGGCCCGACGCCTGGCCCGCTTGTGGCAGCTGCGTGCCCACTCGGTGGCTGAGACTCCGGCGACGAGGGCTGCGGCGGCGGAGTCCGCACCTGCGCGTCCGCGGGAAGCGGACCGCAACTGCCGCCGCCGCCGGGTTCGACGCAGACATCGAGGCGGTTGGAGCGGACATAGCCGCTCTTGGCCGCCTTGAGCCGGTACCAACCCGGGGTCGGGAAGCTGACCGAGACGGTGCCGTCGGCGGCCGTGGCAACCGTCGACGGATCGCCGACCTGAACCTCTTGGTAACCGCTCTGCGCGTCGGTGAGGACCGGGGCGACGAGGGCGCTGTCGACCGGTTGGATGCTCTCCGGGGCGCCGTCCATCGCACCGGTTGAGCTCTTCACGCTCAGCGCCAGGGGCTCGTCCTCTTCGACCGTCGCGGTGGGCAGCGCCGGCCCTGGCATCGGCGAGGAATCAGCCGCGCTCGCCAGGCGGAGGAACGGTCGCGAGCCGAAGGCGTCGAACGCCCAGAGCACTTCGTCGCCGGCCTGGGCGGCGAACTGACAGCCGCCGACCGAGGTGAACGCACCGTTGACCAGGACCCCCCAGAAGGCGCTTCCACTCTCGTGATCGGGGCCCCAGCGGGTGATGAAGTAATCGTCGTAGCCGGAATACCATTCACCGTCGAAGTCCTCGCCGACGATCGCCATCGCATCGACCGAGGCAGCAGTTGGGGTGGCGCTGGGCTGGGAGTGCGCGCCGTTGTTGGTCCCGTCACAGGGACGGGAGGCGACGTCGGAGGCAGCCCTCACGTCGTGGCCCTCGGTCAGGATCGGCCCCTCGAAGAGGGTTTTGGTGTTGCCCTCGATCCGCACCCTTACTTCGGTCGGAGCGGCCCCCGCACTGGTTACGGCAAGGGCGAAAAGGACGAGGGCGGCGATCCCCGCCGCGACCGCGCGCACTATTCGTACCTCAGGTAGATCGTGTCGCCGACGTGGATCGTGGTGTTGCGTTTCGCCTGGGTTTTCGACCCGCCGTCGATCACGACGTTCCATTTTTCGGCCGGAGCCGCTGGGTAACCGTTGACCTGCGTGATCGCCCCTTCACCACTTGCCGGCAGGAAGCTCGTCAAGCAGGACGCCGGCGTGGTGCCTTTGACCGCCGCGTCGAGGACCGTTGCCAGCGTGGTCGTCGTCGCTTTCGGCGCCAGCGATACCGAGCAGATCTTCAGCGACGAGGTTCCGTTGTCGACGATCAGCGCCAGGGAGGCGGTTTCCGCTTCACCGGCGGCGAATTCGCTCACGCCCTTCCACTGCGGGCCTTTGCTGGGCGTCGGCGGAGTCGCGGTGAAGCCGCCGCTGCCGAGGGCGCGCACGGCGTCCTGACTCGCGTACTGGTCGGCGGTGCTGCCGGAGGTTCCATACCTGAACCCGCCACCGCTCACCTGCTGGGAGATCAGGAAGTTGAGCGGGGTGTTTTTCTGTGGCGCCGAGCCGGTGAATTCGGCCGCTTGCGGATCCACCCCGCAGGCTTTCAACCCCTGCACGGCCCAGGCATTGGCGTCGGTGTTGACGCCGAACGCCGATTCGAACGCGCCGCTTGCTTTGACGAATTTCGAGACGAGGTATTTCTTCGCGTTGGCTATCGCTTCGTTGGTGTTGGCCACACCGGCCGCGCAGAGGGCCGCCATCGCCGCGCCGGTCATGTCGGGTTCGGAGGCTTTTTTCAACGCTTCTTCATTGCCCGCGGCTTTTTCCCAGGTCCAGCCGCCGTCGGTGTGTTGGTTGGCTTTCACCGCTTCAACCGCCTGGTCGAGCACGACCTGCGGTACCCGCAGGACTCCGGCCGTCGTTTTCGCGCCCGCCAGCGCCAGCAATCCGAACACCGTCGCGTTGAAGGTCGCGCCGTAGTAACCGGGGCTTTCCGGCTGGTAGTACGAGGCGACTTTGGCGATCAGGTTCTGCCGTTTGGAGACCCGGGCGGGATCGATGCCGGCGGCGTAGGAGATCAGCGCCGCGCGCTCGAAGTCGGTCGCGGTGGCACCCCCTCCGGGCCAGCCGACCGCACCGACGAGCCCTTCGTACCAACTGCGGGCGTCGGTCCCTTCTTTGCCGGCTTTGTTGACGTCAGCGGCCGCGACGTTGGCAGCTGCCAACGAGGTCAACGCCCAGTCGCCGCCGAAGCCGGGGATTTCGCCGCTTTCTTTCTGCAGGCCTTTGAGGTAGGTGACTCCGCCGCTCAGCGCGGAGGAGATTTGTTCCGGGGTCGCGGTTGCCGACGCCGCGGTCGGGACGAGCAGCAGGCCAATCGCCGCAGCCAGTGGCGCGAGGCGGCAGGTGATGGAACGCATTTGACGGATCTCCTTCTGATTGGGGACGGCTGAGCTTCCGTCCCCAGCGGGTGAATCCGCGGGATGAAAGACCTACCGCCCGTTCGCGAAACAGGGGTCCTTGTCTGCGTCAGGCGATGAGTATTCGGACTCGGCGCCGGTTGCTGCCGGCGCCATACCGTTGCGCGTCAGTCCCGGATTCGCACCGGGTTCCCTCGAACGCTTGACGTCGCCCAATGTAATGGCTCGTGCGGCGCGGCGTCGACACGCTGCACGGATCTCCTATAGGTTCGCCGCCGACCAAAACCACGGATCGGTGGACAGGGAAGCCGGTGAGAAACCGGCGCGGGCCCGCCACTGTGACCGAGCAGATACCCGCCGCACGCCATGCGGCAGCCACTGGCCGAGACCGGCTGGGAAGGCGCGACGGGGAGCCTCGGAAGCCAGGAGACCTCCCTCCGATCCCTCCTTCAAGACCCTCGAGGAAAGGGGTTCACGGATGCGATCAGTCTCGTTTCGACGCGTGTTCGCGCTCTGCGCGGCACTCCTATCTCTCACAGCGCTGCCGGCCACCGCCGTGGCCACTTCGAGCCAAAGCGAAATCGATGCCGCGATCGACAAAGCGGTCGAGTTCGTGCGAAGCCAACAGGACCCCGCCAGCGGCGAACCGTTCGGCTTCGAACACGGCTCGTTCAGCAGCGACTGGGTGGCGACCTCGCTGGCCGCCGCCGGGGTCAGCGCCGCGGATGTCCGCACCGCCGGCAACCCGAGCCTGCAGGACTTCCTGTTCAGCGACTACGGCTCGTTCTGGGCCGGGCCACCGACCGGCGCGGTGACCAACTACGAGCGCGTGACCCTGGTCGCGCACGCCGCCGGCCTCGATCCCGCCCGGATCTCAGCCGACCTGAACCTGCCGGCGCAGATCGCCGGCCGCTGGAACCCGCTCGCCGGCAGCTTCGGCGAACCGAGCATCAACAGCACGATCTTCGGGATCCTCGCCCTGAGGACCGCGCCGGTGCCGGCCTGGGCGCTCGCCCCAGCGGTCTCCTACCTGCGCCAGCGCCAGCACGACGACGGTGGCTGGACCTTCTCGGCCGCCACGGATACGGCGACGAAGGCAGAACCGAGCGAACCCGACATGACCGGGGCGGCGATCGCCGCGCTCTGCGAAGCCGGCGCGCCCGCCTATGACCCCGCCGTGGCCCCGGCGCTCGCCTACCTGCAGAGCCTGCTGGTCAACGCGACCGGCGCTTTCCACTACGCCTTCGGCGACAACGCCGACGCCACCGCCTGGGCGGTCAGCGGCCTCACCGCCTGTGGGATCGACCCGCAATCGGCCACCTGGACGACCGCGGCCGGCAAGACCCCGATCGACCACCTGCTCTCCCTGCAGGTCCCCTCCGGGCCCGAAACGGGTGGCTTCGGCTACGAATCCTCGGCCGAAACGCCAAACCTCTACTCGACCCAGGACGCCCTGCGGGCGATCGCCGGTGGGGTCTTCACCGCGGTGCCCCCGGCCCGCGTCAATCCGGCCGACCCGCGACTCCGACCCGTGCCATCGGTGGCGGCCGGAACCCCGGTGCCGCACCTGCTGGCGATCGAGCTCGCTCCCGGCAACGTGAGGATGTGCCAGGTAATCGCGCCCAGCGGTGCGCCCCTTGCCCAGGTACTGGACGTCGCCAAGGACGACGCCGTCCCAGCCGGCTGCGTGACCTCGCTCGCGGTCTCGGGCGGGCGGGTCGAGTCGCTCGACGGCGTCTCCCCGGCCAACCAGGACGAGGCTTGGCTGGTGCGACTCGACCGCGGCAGCGAGGCGCTTGCCGGCGCGCAAGCGGTCGGCTTTGGCGAGACGATCTCCTTGCGGCTCGGCGAGAAGCCGAGCAATGCCGAGCATCCAGCGAGCCAAACCGGGCCCGCCAGCCAAGCCGGCGCGACCGGCAAAGCGGGCAAACGCGGCGCCCGTGGCAAACGCGGCGCGAAGGGGCGCCCGGGCCGCAACGCCCGGATCAGCTGCAGGAGCCACCGCGGGCGCCACGACAAGCGCCGTATGCACTGCACCGTCAAGCACCGCTCGAATACGCTGCGGGGTCCCACGAATCCCTGATGGAGGGCCTGACCTTGACTGAGCAGCTCTGGGGTGGCGAGACCACCAAAGCCGTCGACAACTTCCCGGTTTCCGGAGAGCGGGTCCCCGTGCCCGTCGTCCGCTGGCTGGGACGGCTGAAGGCCGCCGCCGCCCGGGTCAACGGTGAGCTGGGCGGGCTCGACGCCGAGCTCGCCGCACGCATCGCCGACGCCGGCGACGCGGTTGCCGCCGGCGAGCACGACGACCAGTTCCCGGTCGACGTCTTCCAGACCGGCTCGGGCACCTCCTCCAACATGAACGCCAACGAGGTGCTCGCCAACCTCGCCGGCGACGGGGCCCACGCCAACGACCACGTCAACATGGGCCAGTCGTCCAACGACGTCTTCCCCTCCGCGGTGCACCTGGCCGCGCTCGGCGAGGTGACCCACGACCTGCTGCCGGCGATGGAGGGGCTGCAGGAGGCGCTGGCCGCGAAGGCCGAGCGCTTCGCCGACACGGTCAAGGCAGGCCGTACGCATTTGATGGACGCGGTCCCCGTGACCCTCGGCCAGGAGTTCGGCGGCTACGCGGCGCAGGTGCGGCTCGGGATCCAGCGGGTCGAGGGGACGCTGCGCCGGGTCGGCCAGATCCCGCTCGGCGGCACCGCCACCGGCACCGGCCTCAACACCCACCCCGAGTTCGCCGCCAAGGTGCGCGAGAAGCTCGCCGAGGACACCGGCCTGACGATCTCCGAGCCGCTCGACCCCTTCGAGGCGCAGGGCAACCGCGACGCGCTGGTCGAGCTCTCCGGGGCGCTCAAGGTCTACGCCGTCTCGCTCAACAAGATCGCCAACGACCTGGCGCTGATGGGCTCCGGCCCGCGCGCCGGCCTCGCCGAGCTGCGCCTGCCCGAGCTGCAGAAGGGCTCCTCGATCATGCCGGGCAAGGTCAACCCGGTGATCCCCGAGGTCGTGATCCAGGTCGCCGCCCAGGTGATCGGCAACGACACCGCGATCACCGTCGCCGGCAGCCAGGGCCAGTTCGAGCTCAACGTGCGGGTGCCGCTGATCGCTCGAAACCTGATCGACTCGATCGAGCTGCTCGCCTCAGCCTCGCGCCTCCTGAACGAGAAATGCGTCGCCGGTGTCGAGGCCAACGAGGAGATGACCGAGCGCCACGCCGAGGCGACCCTCGCCACGGCCACCGCCCTCAACCCCCACATCGGCTACGACCGCGCCGCCGACATCGTCAAGGTCGCGGCCGAGTCAGGCCGCTCCCTACGCGAGGTCGCGCTGGAGCAGGGCGTCGAGCCAGCTGTGCTTGAGAAGGCCTTAGATCACCGGCGGATGGCCAGGCCGCACGAGTAGGGGTCGGGTGTCCCTCCCACGGAGGCTCCTGGAACCACGTTTGAACCCTGGCCTGCGATCAGCTGCGCGACGGTCTCCGGGGGAGGGACACCCGACCCCTACCCCTGCAGCGTTACGAACCGCCCCTCAGTGAGCTCTAAGACCGCGAAAGCAGGACCCTCGCGGGTGTTGCCCGAGTCCTTGACGCCGCCGTAGGGCATCTGGTCGGCGCGGAAGGTCGGGACCTCGTTGATCAGCACGCCGCCGAACTCGAGCGTCTCCGCCGCTTCCAGGCCGCGGCCGACGTCGCGGGTGAAGACGCCGGCCTGCAGACCGAACTTGGAGTCGTTGGCCATCCGCAGGGCTTCACCGAAGTCGGAGTAGCGGTCGATCGTCGCCACCGGGCCGAAGATCTCCTCGCACCAAACCTTGGCCTCGCGCGGTGGGGCGCCGAGCAAGGTCGGGGCGAGGCAGCGGCCCTCGTCGACCAGCTCGCCGCCGGCCAGGAGCTCCGCCCCGCCGGCTACCGCCTCGTCGATCCACTGCTTGACCCGGTCGCGATCGTCGGGCGAGATCAGCGGGCCGACGTCGGTGTCGGGGTCGAGCGGGTCGCCGACGGTCAGCCTCTCGACGTTGGCGACGAGCCGCTCGGTGAAGGCGTCGGCGATCTCCTCGTGGAGGAGGATCCGCTGGATCGAGATGCAGCTCTGGCCGGCGTGCGAGAAGGCGTGCAGCTTGGCTTTGTCGGCCGCGGCTTCCCAGTCGCCGTCGGCGTGGACGATCAGCGGCGCGTTGGAGCCCAGCTCCAGGTTGACCTTCTTGTGGGGGACGCGGCTGCGGATGCCCCAGCCGACCTTGGCCGAGCCGGTGAAGCTGAGCGCGCCGGTCAGCTCGTGCTCGACGATCGCGTTGCCGACCTCCGAGCCGGGGCCGGCGACGACGCTGAGCCAACCCTCCGGCAGGCCCGCCTCGACCAGGATCGCGGCCAGCTTCAGGGCCGAGATCGGCGTCTGCCCGGCGGGCTTGAGGACGACCGCGTTGCCGGCGGCGAGCGCCGGGCCGAGCTTGTGGGCGACCAGGTTGAGCGGAAAGTTGAACGGGCTGATCGCGCCCACCACCCCGTAGGGGACGCGCATCATCACGCCGAGCTTGCCGGCGCCCGCCGGCGACGCCTCCATCGGCACCGTGCCGCCGGTCAGCTTGCGGGCCTCGACCGCGGAGAAGACGAGCGTGTCGACGCAGCGTTCGGCCTCCACGCGGGCGGTCTTCAGCGGCTTGCCCGCCTCGGCGGCGATGGTCAGGGCCAGCTCGTCGCTGCGTTCGCCGGCCAGCTCAGCGGCCCTGTCGAGGACCGCGGCACGCTCGTGCTGAGGGAAGTCGCCGGACTCGAAGGCAGCGCGCGCGGCGATCGCGCAGCGGTCGACCAACCCCGCGTCGGCCTGCGCGACGCGACCCACCACGGTCCCGTCATAGGGACTCTCGACCTCAGCCCACTCCCCCGTCGCGGCCCACTCCCCAGCCACAAGCAGCTCATGGTCAACGGCTTGAACCGTCCTCGCAGCCATCCTTCGCTAAAGCGTAGAGGAGACCGGGTCTCCTTCTGTTCAGCCGTCGGGATAGGGCTGGATCGGGATGCCGTGGTCGGTCTCCCGCATTCCGAACTCGTAGGCGGCGCCGGCGCTGAGGGTGAGCTGGCGAGCTGGGAGAGTGGGGCGTTCGACGGTCAGCTCGAGGTCCGAGACCGAGCAGTTGATCGTGTGGTGCTCGGGGCCCTTCGGGTCGGCGTATACCCAGCCGACGAAGTCCTTCCTGGGGGCGGAGACCCTGCCGCGGACGACGACGTCCTTGCCGGGGAGGACGAAGGAGCACTCGCCGGGAAGAGCTTCAATGGAAGCCCCGCGAATCTGGCCGAAGCCGCCGAGGCGGTGAGCCTCTCCCTCCAGCATCAGCATCCCCGAGGGAATCCACGGCGTCGTCCAGGGGCCGAGCTTGATCCGCGCCGCGCCGGCGTCGAAGTAGGTGTCGGGCGAGTCGGCGAAGCCGGTGCCCTCCAGCCAGACCCAGCGCTCGGCGTGCTCGCTGCCCCAGTTGTGGCCGATCATCCCCGGCCAGCCGTCGAGCTCGATCGCCTCGCCGTCGACCTCCAACCGCCCGCTGAAACGCGCGTCGGGAAAGGGAGCGACGAACTTGGTTTTCGGCAGGCGCGTCTCGTAGAGACGATCGGACGGCAGGTACTTGCAGGGCTCGGCGTCGCCGCTGAAGCTCAGCTCCCAGGACGCCCTGACCGCATCGGTGTCGACCGCGCCCACCGCCCGTCCGGGCCCGGCCTCGGCTCCGTCGACCTTGATCCAGGCACCGGCCGGAGTCGAGAGCTCGGCCGCCGGAACGGTGACCTTGGTCGCCCGCGGGCCATCGGCGTTCCGGTCGAAGAGCACGAACCAGATCGAGGCGTTCGGCTCGGCACCGGGTCGCTTGTGGACCGTGTGGCGAATCCAGATCCCCCGCCCGCCCCCGGGACTGCAGGCCTTGACGTAGAAGCTCTCGTAGTGCCCCGCCTTGGCCGGCACCCGCGGGAATCTCGCCCCTTCGTCCATCGCGACGACTCTAGCCAGAAGCGCGCCCGGTCGATTTCCCCGGTTGCACCTCTCTGTCTCTCACCGTAGACAAGAGATTTCGGTTTGGGTATCGTCCCCCCGTGTCAGCGGGCGGACCGGCCCAGGGCCGGAATCGCCTCGTCACCGTGCTGCTGGATAAACATATGATCACTCAAACTTGACAGAGTTATCGTCTAGACTGGAAATCAATATGCGCGGATTAGGGGAACCATGCTTGGCCGTCGACGTCACCATGCGGCTCTAGGTCTGGCCTGCGTCGCCGTCCTGCTCTCGGCGGCCTCGGCGTCGGCGGAGGAGCAGCTTCCGGCCCAACCGGTTACCGAAGTGTGTGCCGGTCCGAGCGGAGAGGGAGAGGGGCAGCGGGTCTGCGGCACGCTCAACCCCCACGTCAACGAACGTGTGGGTTACCACTTCGCATACAACGCGGGGGCGGAGTGCACGGGCGGTGCCATGACTCCCGCGGGCCAGGAGGTGGAAGGGGAAGGCATCGCCGTCTCCGCTCAGCTCGCCGGGCTCGCGCCCGAGACGACTTACTCCTACTGCCTCGTCGCCACCAACGAGTTCGGCGAGTCCGTCGGTGAGGCGCTGAGCTTTCGCACTCCCGGCCCGTCCTCCACGACCGCGGATTACACCCCGGGCGGGCCCGGGCCGCGGAGCGACGTCGCATTCGGCTCGGCTTCTCTCGTCGGTCCGCTCGTCCTCGGCGCACCGGGGCCGGCGAAACGCCTCGCCCGGGCGATGAGGGCCTGCCGGAGGATGCCCGTGCGGCAACGCGCCAGGTGCCGCAGGCACGCTCGGGCGAGATACCAGCGAGCGCACGGGCGAAGTGAGAGGGCCGCCGCTCCAAGCTGAGCGGTTCACCGATGGCGGCCAGAACGCGTTCGGCTCTGGCCTCGGTCGGCTGCGTCGTCGCCGCCCTGGCGATCCTCACCGCCGGCGCCGCGGCCCGCGACCGACCGCCGCCGGACGACGGCCCGGCGATACAGCCCTACTCCAGCCATCCGCCGAGCGCCGCTCCCTACGAGGTGTGCCCACCACCCACGCCCAGCCGGGCGACCTGCGCCTCGGTGGTCGACCCGAGGGGGGTGACCGGGCGCGGTAACCGTGCCGGGCGGCAGCGGCGCCGGGCGGGGCCGGAGCTGCAGCAGGACGAAGCCGCACCGGCGATCTGCGGCCAGTGCGGCAGCGGCTTGGAAGGCGGCTTCTCTCCCCAGGACCTGCAGTCCGCCTACCGGCTCCCGTCGCTGTCGAAAGGGAGTGGACAGACGGTGGCGATCGTCGACGCCTACGACAGCCCCCACGCGGAGGAAGACTTGGCGGTGTACCGCGCGACCTATGGACTGCCACCCTGCACGACCGCCAACGGATGCTTCACCAAGGTGGACCAGCGCGGCGGCACCGAATTCCCGCCGGTGTCGGAGGAATGGGCGCTGGAGATATCCCTCGACCTGGACATGGTCTCGGCGGCCTGCCCCAACTGCGACATCCTCCTGGTCGAGGCCGACGACAACCTGCTCTCCAACCTCGCCGTCGCGGTCGAACAGGCCGCCGAAATGGGCGCGACGCAGATCAGCAACAGCTACTCGGCGAGGGAAATCGAAATGGGCCAGGCCGGCGTCGAAGCCTACGACGGGGCCTATGACCAACCCGGGATCGCCGTCACGGCGGCAAGCGGCGACGCGGGGTACAACAACGAAAACCCAGAGCACCAGAGCGGCGGGAAATGCACCAACTGCAGCCCGAGCTTTCCGGCTGATCTCGCGACGGTCGTCGCGGTCGGCGGCACGAATCTGTATCCGGAAGGGACCTCGGGGCGGGGCTGGGAAGAGTACGTCTGGCAATTCTCCGGCAGCGGCTGCACGCTCTACGTCGCTAAGCCCGCCTGGCAGAAAGACCCCGGCTGCGCAAAACGCACGACCAACGACGTGTCGGCCACGGCCGGGGGCGAAACCGACGTCTCGGTGTACGACACCGTCGGCCAGTACGACGGCTGGGTGAACGTCGCGGGGACGAGCGTCGGCGCCCCCCTGATCGCGGCGGCCATCGCGCTCGAGGAAAGCGGCCTGCAGGCCGAAGGGATCCCGGGCATCTACGGCCATCCGAGCAACTGGTTCGACGTGACCGAAGGCTCCAACTGGTGGGGCCTCGACGGCGGCCATACCTACGAAGAATGCGACAAAGCCCGCCTCTGCACCGCGGCGAGCGGGTATGACGGCCCGACCGGCGTGGGCACCCCCAACGGGGGAGCCACGACGACGCCACCGGGCGCGGTCCCCCTGCCGGCGAGGAAGGTCACGACCACCGAGGCGACACTGCGCGGCGTGGTCAATCCGGAGGGATCGACGACCACCTACCGCTTCGAATACGGAGAATCGACGGCCTACGGGGTGAAAGCGCCGCCGAGCGGCGGGTCGGTCTCCGGGTATACGACCGCCAGCGCCAAGACCGCGGAAATCACCGGCCTGCAGCCCTCGACCAGGTACCACTACCGGATCGTCGCCGAAAGCGCCGGCGGTACCACCAAAAGCGGCGACCGGACCTTCTCGACCGCGCCGAAGACGCACCAGTTCAACTTCGGGCCGCAGGGGAGCGCCGAAGGGGCGCTCGCCGCGCCCGAGGACACCGCCGTCGACCCCGACGGCAACGTCTGGGTCGCCGACACCGGCAACGACCGCATCGTCCAGTTCTCCGCCGGTGGCGCCTTCCTCAGGGCCTGCGGCCACAGCGGATCCGAAGTCCCCGCGCATTTCGGCAAAGACATCCAGTTCATCGAACCGGCGGGGATCGCAATCGACCCGGTCAGCGGCTGGCTGTACGTGAGCGACCGGGGCAACGACCGCATCCAGGTGATCCGGCCGGCGCTATGTGAATTCGAGGCGACCTTCGGCTCGAGCGGATCGGGGCCGGGGAAACTCCAGGAACCGAACGGGATCGCCTATGGCCGCCGGCCCGGGTTCCTGATATCGGAAGGCCCGGGTGAACTGCTCGTCGCCGATACCGGCAACGACCGGGTGGAGGTGTTCGCCCCGCGGACCACCTTCGCCGTCAAACTCGGCGACTTCCTCACCGCGTTCGGCTCGCCGGGGACGGGCAACGCGCAGTTCGACGGTCCCACCGACGTGGCGGTGGACCCCGATGAACCGGCTGCCTACTACGTGGTCGACTCCGGCAACGGCAGGGTGCAGAAGGCGAAAGCGAGCTGGGACGACAAAACGAAAACCCTGTCGCTGAGCTACGTGAGCCAGTTCGGCTCGAAAGGGTCGGGGGCCGGCCAGCTGTCCAATCCCACCGCGGCGGCGATGGATCCGACCACGGGCGCCGTCGCGGTCACCGACACCGGCAACCACAGGGTCGGGGAATTCCTGCCGGCGGGCTCCTATGTGGGGGCCTTTGGCTCCGCCGGCGCCGGCGGCCTTGCGACCGAAGGCCCGAGGGGAGTCTCGGTCGGTCCGACCGGGAGCCTGTACATAGCCGACTCCCCCAACGACCGCGTCGAGGTCTGGCGACCCTCACCGGCCTACAACCCGACCTGGCGAATCGCCGAGCCGCCCAATCCGGCCGAAACCAAAAACAGCTACCTGTGGGGGGTCTCCTGCCTCACGCCGGTGGTCTGCTGGGCGGTGGGCCAGCACTCGCCGAACGGCAACGTGACCTATGCGCCGCTGGTCGAGCGCTGGGATGGAAGCGCCTGGAGCCTTCAGTCGGCGCCCACCCCGAGCGGGTCCGAAAGAGCCGACCTGCGCGAGGTCTCCTGCACCTCGCTGTCGTCGTGCGCCGCCGTCGGCTACTACCGGACCAAATCCGGCTCCTACCGAGCCCTGGCCGAGGATTGGAACGGGACCGCCTGGCAGGTGCGCACCACCCCGGAACCCTCGGGAGCGCTCGAGAGCCTGCTCACCGGCGTGTCGTGCGCAAACGCGTCGAAATGCACAGCGGTGGGCTACTACGAAAACAGCGGCGGAGCCGTGCTCGGCTTCGCCGAGCACTGGGACGGCAC
>DASSXC010000041.1:0-2089 GCA_035704205.1 Solirubrobacterales bacterium
GCGCTTGTCTCGAGGAAGTTGTAGTAGTCGTAGCGGGCGCGCCGGCGTGTTCCTCGAGGAAGGCTTCCCGCGCTGGCTGTTCGCCGGCTGCGCCGTCGCGTTCGCTGGCGTTGTCTTGATCGGGCTGGGGAAATCCGATAGCTCGCGGAGCGGCGTCGGCTTCGCGCTGCTGATCGTTGCCGCCGTCGCCTACGCGACCGCTGTCGTCATTCAGAAGTCGGTGCTGGCCCGCAACGAATCGGGGGAACGGCGGAGGCGCCCGGACCGCGGTCGGCGGATGCTTGGGCGGATGAACGAATCGAGTCAGGTTCTCGAAGGGAGCTACCAGCGATGATCAGCGGCGACACAACCCTCCAGAGCAGCGACGAGACACGGACGCTGTTCGCGCAGACGATGGGTCTTGTCGCCGCGACAGCCAGCCTGTTCGCGCTGGGCGCCTACCTCGGCCGCGATCTCTCGTACGGGTGGGGCTGGGTGTGGTTCATCGCGGCATTCCTCTCCCTGATCGGGCTCAACTTCGCCGCGCGGCAGTCCGAGCAGCTTGCAGTCGGGACGCTGTTCGCTTTCGGCGCGCTGATGGGATTGGCGATGGCGCCGACGCTCGCCTACTACGCGGACACCAACCCTCGGATCCTGTGGCAGGCCGGCGGCGCGACTGCGCTCTTCATCGCCGGCTTCGGCGCGGCCGGTTATGCGACACGACGGGATCTCTCGGCCTACGCGCGACTCCTCTTCTTGGCGCTGATCGGCCTGATCGCGTACGGGATCGTGCTGATCTTCGCCCAGATTCCAAACGGTGAGGTTGTGTACGCGATCCTCGGGCTCGTGATCTTCGCCGGCTTGACCACGATCGACTTCCAGCGGGTGCGAACGACGACGGACGTCACCTCCGCACCTCAGCTCGCAGCGTCGATCTTCCTCGACATCCTCAACGTCTTCACGCTGTTCCTATCCCTATTCGGCGGCGGCAGCCGCTCGCAAGGGTGAAAGGTGGATTGATGTCAACACAAGGTGCACTTTCGAGCTTCAACCGTCCGGGCTGGCTCACGTTCGCCGCGGTGGTCATGTTCGCGGTTGGCGTGATGCAGGCCATCTCTGGGATCTACTTCCTGGCGAACAGCCAGAGGATCGCCAATGTGTCCGGCGGAGCCTTCGGTCATCACACCGTCGCATTGGGCATTTGGGAGCTCATCATCGCGGCGCTTTCGCTCGCGGGCGCCTACTCGTTGCTTGGCGGCCACACCTTCGGGCGTGTCATCGGCTACCTCTGGGCGACTCTGGTGATCGTGGAAAGCTTCCTGATGTTCCACACTGAGCCCTGGTATGCGTTCGCGGCGCTGTTCATGGCCGTGCTCGTGGTCTACGCGCTCTCGACGACGTCCGGTTGGACTGAAGACAGCACAGAGCCCCGGGTCTTGGGTTGACCGCTCGCCGCTCGGTTTCCCGGAGCAGTGACAAGAAAGCTTGAGCAGACATGGCCCGGTGGCGTTGCCGTTGCCGCCGCCGCGCTGGTAGTGCTGTCCCTGTTGGTGTCCGCATGCGGGTCGAGCAGTCCCCACGCGTCGGGGTCGCTCCCGGTGCCCAAGGCCGGCGAGGTCACTTTCTACCTGTCGCTCCCCAGCTCCACGGCCGAGCTCGGCGAGGCCGCCGCCGAGGCCGCAATGCCGGGATCACACGACTACCGGCACTTCAGCTCGTTGGACGAGGCCGCACGCCGGTTCGGCGCCACGGACGCGCAGATCAACTCCGTCGCCAAATCGGTCAAAACCCTCGGCCTGCGATTCTCGGCCGACCCCACGAGGTTGTTCGGGCGCGTGACCGGCTCCACCCAACAGTGGCAAGCCGCACTGGGGACCGCGCTCTCCAAGCAGGCGGGCAAGGCGTCCAGCCCGTTCATTACGTACATCCTCCCCCGACAGGTGCCCGCCGCGCTGCAACCGTCTGGTACCAGCCTGCTGCTACCCGAATCGCAGGTCTACGACCCAACCGCCGAGGGGAGCCGTCCGCCCAGCGGGAGCCGTCCCACGACGAGTCCGGGCGCGACAAGCGCGACGGCCCCCGAGGCGGCAGAGCCATGGCCGTTCAACAC
>DASSXC010000042.1:0-3573 GCA_035704205.1 Solirubrobacterales bacterium
GATCCTGGCGCGGGGGGTGACCCCGAGCTCCTTGGCCTTGTCGGCAGTCATCACCAGGACCGCGGCGGCGCCGTCGGAGACCTGCGAGGAGTTGCCGGCGGTGATCTTGCCGTCCTCCTTGAAGGCCGGCTTCAGCGACGCCAGCTTCTCCAGGGAGTCTTCCGCCGGCGGGCGGATGCCCTGGTCCGTGACGTAGGTGTCGCCATTGTTCTGCCAGGGGATCATCTCGCGCTCGAAGCGACCTTCCTCGGTCGCCTGATGGGCGAGCGTGTGCGAGCGGAGGCCGATCTCATCGAGCTCGGAGCGGGGGATCTCCCACTTGTCCGCGATCATCTCGGCCGAGATGCCCTGCGGGACGAGGTTGTAGCGCTCGAGCAGCTGGGGCGAGAAGGCGAAGCCGTGCTCCTTCATCACCTCGGCGGAGTCCGCGAAGGAGATGTGCCCCATGTGCTCGACGCCGCCGCCGATGGCGACGTCATGCACGCCGGAGGCGACGAGCGCCGCCGCGAAGTTGACCGCCTGCTGCGCGGAGCCGCACTGGCGGTCGACGGTGGTGGCCGGCGTCTCGATCGGTAGCCCGGCCTCGAGCCAGGCGTTGCGGGCGATGTTGATGCCCTGCTCGCCGAACTGCTGCACGCAGCCGGCGACGACGTCTTCGACCTCTGAGGGGTCGATCCCGGCGCGCTCGATCACGGCGCCGTAGGTCTTGGCCAGGAGGTTCGAGGCGTGGACGTCCTTGTAGTAGCCCTTCTCCTCGTGTCCCCGCCCAACCGGAAGGCGGGCGGCCTCCACGATCACGACCTCGCGTCCACCGAACTTTCCGTTCTCAGCCACCTCTTGCCTCCTCAGTCGGTTTCTTCAAGCAACCAAGTCTTGTCGTCATGAGCATACACCCCTGATTGGCGAGTCAGCCAGTGACCGTCCGCGCGGCCTCGTCGGCGCGCTCGGGATCGAAGAACGCCGCCATCCG
The DNA here is from genome assembly GCA_035704205.1 of Solirubrobacterales bacterium. Classification (GTDB taxonomy): domain Bacteria; phylum Actinomycetota; class Thermoleophilia; order Solirubrobacterales; family 70-9; genus VRUE01. The sequence goes on from DASSXC010000042.1 coordinate 971, forward strand.
GTGTGGCTTGAGCTCCTCGGGCCCCGCCCACCAGATCACGAGGGTGAAGTCGGCGACGGGGACTTCGCCGCCGGACTCCGGGGCGGCGAGGTGCCAGCGAGAGCTGATCAGTCCGACGTCTCCGCGGTCGTCGAACCCGAGCATCTCGAAGCGGTTGTCCTTCCAGGTCCGATTCCACTCGCGCATCCACCCCCGAAACTCGTCGCCGCTGTAGGCGGCCCGGTCGGGGAAGCTGGGATCGGGAGTGAATTCGAAGTCGGGCCCGACCTCGTCGAGCCAGGTCTCGAGGTCGCCCTCGTTCCAGAGAGCGACCATGCGTTCGGCCCATTCGATCCGGGGAGGCGCCATGGCGCGACTGTACGCGGCCTCGTCACGTGGGGTGATAGACACCCGCTCGTGGCGGGCCCCCCTACATATGAGCGGCCGGCGATCGCGGGCAGCGGGACGATCGCGACCGGGCTCGCCGCCTGCGCGAGCGCCGCATCGAGCGTGGTCCTGTTCGCACGCTCGGACGCCTCCGCCTGGCGAGCCGAGGAGGAGGCGCAGAAGCTGGCCGCGAAGGTGGAGGGCGGGGAAGGCGCACGAATCAAGGTGACGACCGACCCCGCGGACCTCGGCGACTGCGACCTGGTCGTGGAGGCGGTGGTTGAGCAGCTCGCGCCGAAGGTCGACCTCTTGAGGTCGGCCGGCGACGCCGCCGCCGATGCGGACCTGGCGACCACCACCTCCTCCCTGTCGCTCGACGAGATCGGGTCGCAGAGCGGCCATGCCGAGCGCGTCTTCGGACTCCATCCGTTTAACCCGGTGGCGAAGATGGACCTGATCGAGCTCTGCCTTCCCGACCCGGCGCGGGAGGAGATCAGGCCGCGGGCGCAAGGGTGGTGCAAGGCCATCGGCAAGACGGTCGTCGAGGTGCCGAACGAGCCCGGCTTCGTCGTCAACCGTCTTCTCTTCCCCTACCTCTTCGACGCCGTCCGCCTCATGGAGCAGACCGGGATGGAGGCCGAGGACGTCGACCGTTGCATGACGCTGGGTGCCAACCACCCGATGGGTCCCCTCGCGCTGCTCGATCTGATCGGGGTCGACGTCGCCGTCGCGATCGGGGAGGCGCTGTACGCGGACAGCGGCGAGGGTCATCCCCGGCCGCCTGGCCGCCTGATTGCCCTCGTCGACGAGGGCAAGCTGGGACGCAAGGCGGGCGCCGGCTTCTACGACTATGAATAGCCGTTGAGGTCGATGGCGAGCTGGGCGACGCTCTCGCCCACCTTGTCGAGCACCGCCGGATCGAGCTTGTCGACCGTGTCCTCGACGGTGTCCGCGTACGGGTAGCCGAAGTCGATCAGGTCGATCGAGGGCACGCCCTGCTCGAGAAAGGGGTAGTGGTCATCGATCACCCCACCCTGGACTCCGGGCGGGAAGACGTCGGCGGCACCGACCTCGGCAGCCGCCTCGCGAAGCTTCTCCCAGAGGGCGATGTTCGAATTGGCCTCACGCCGGATCTGCGCTCCGCGGTTGGCGATGTAGTCGAGCAGGATCATGTCCCCGGTCTGTCCCGGATGCGCGGCGGCGTACGCCCGCGACCCGCGGAGGGCGCAGAACTGGAAGTCCCGGTCCGAGCATCCGGGCGGGTCCTCCTCGCCGTCGAAGAGGACGAAGTCGATCTCGCGGTGGTTCGCCGGCAGCTCATGTGGAAGCGAACGTGCGAGCTCGAGGACCGCCGCCGTTCCGGCGGCGCTGTCGTTGGCCCCGACGAATCCCTTGGGATGCCACTCGGTGTCGTAGTGCGCGCCGATCAGGATCGGGGGCGTACGCCCCGGGAGGACGCCGACGATGTTCCGCAGGCCCTGCTGTGGCCCCGTGCTCGGAAACGGCTCGAAGTGCACGTCCTCCAACGAAGATCCGGGCTCCGAGCCCTTCGTGTCCCGGAGGGTCACCGCGAGGTTGCGGAGCTGTGGAGACCCCGCCGGCCGCTGGCCCACGGCGACCTGCGCTTGGATCAGCGACATGGCCCTCGCGCCGTCGAACCGGTTCGCCGACGGAGAGGAGTCCCCGTCGCCGCCCCCGCAGCCGGCGGCGGCCAGTACAGCGATTGCGAGCAGCCCCGCGGCGAGCCGCGGGCTCGCGCTACGCCGCCTGCTTTCCCTTGCGCTTGACCCGCGACTTGGTCGCGATGGGCGGCACGGCGGGCTCCTCATGGCGCCCGGAACGATCCCAGATCACATCCGCTTCCGAGACGCCCTGCTTCGAGGCCTCGGCCTCGATCTCACACCACGGCAGCTGGGCTTCGGGCAGGTCATCCCACCGGGCGAGGTCGAGTGCCTCGAGCGCGCCCTCCAGAGCGGGTCCCCGGTGCTCCTCAGAGCGGAGCACCGCCCTGACAACCTCGAGCTGCTTATCGCTGAGCCGGACGACCCACATGTGGCCTCCTCAGGACCCACCATTAATCGGATTGCACCTCGGCTGCGGCTGCGGTGCACCCTCGTATCCAGGGGCAACGTAGAGCCGGGTACGGACGGAAGGAAAAGTCCCTGCAACCGCTGCCTTATGCGGATTGCGGGTGGATCCGAACCGCCTCGATCCGATTCTCCCGGACCGACTCGACG
>DASSXC010000043.1:0-12725 GCA_035704205.1 Solirubrobacterales bacterium
CTCCGGCGAGTCCTCCCCCGGCTCGCTCAGACCGCCCGACTCCCTCAAGCAACCGGATCCGGAAACCGCTCGTCGGCCTCCAGCGTCTGTCGCAGCCCCTCGTCCAAACCCCGCGGCGCGTAACCGAGCTCACGGCTGGCCTTCTCGTGGCTGGCCCAGAAGGTGACGTTGTCGGCGGAGGAAATCAGCTCGCGCAGGTTGGGCGGCTGGCCCATCAGCTTGCCGACCAAGGGGCCGATCGGCGTCAGCGCCTTCAACAGGGGCACCGGCATCGCCCGCTTGGGGGCCTTGCGACCGGTGGCCGCGGCGACGGTCTCGATCGCCTCGCGCATCGTGCTCACCGGACCGCTCAGCACGTAGGTCTCGCCGATCCTGCCCCTGTCGACTGCGAGCAGGATGCCGGCGGCGATGTCATCGACGTGGGCGAGGCAGATGCCGAGCTCGGGGAAGGGCATCAGAACCAATTTGCCGGCGAAGAATTCCCTCAGCAGGTCGGCCACCTGAGAGGGGTCGTCGGGGCCGTAGACGCCGCCGGGCTGGACGATCACCGCGGGTAGGTCGAGCTCGTCGATCATCCGGCTGACGATTCGCTGCGACTCCAGCTTGGTCTCCTCGTAGTAGGAGGTGAACTCCTTGCCGGGGTGCTCGTAGGTCTCGTCGACCACTTTGCGATGCGTGTTGCCGAAGGTGCCGCAGGTGGAGACGTGGACGATCTTCGCCACCTTTGCGTCGAGCGCCGCGTGCATCACGCGCTCGGTGCCGGCGACGTTGGCCTCCCACATCGCGGGGTGCTGCTTGGCGGGAATCCCGACCTTGTACATCGCCGCGGCGTGGACGACGGCATCGCAGCCCTCCATGCCATTGCGTATCGCCTCGGCGTCGCCGAGGTCGCCGCTGACGAGCTGGGCGCCGAGCGCGGTCACATCGGTTGCCTTCTCGGGGCTGCGGACCAGGCAGACGACCTCGTCGCCGCGCTCGCGAAGCTGGCGCACGACGGTGCCGCCGATGAACCCGGTTCCTCCCGTTACGAAGACCTTCACGGTCGCGAAGCCTATCTTGACGGCCAGCGTGGGAGGGCGCTCCGCCTACAATCAGGCCAAGTGGATCGATCACGGAACGGGCGCAACAAGCAGACGCAATACGCCGCCGACGGTGCCGGCGTCTCCAACCCGCGCGCCCGCCAGCGCGCTCTGGCGATCGGCATTACCGAGGGCGGTGAGGGGGGAGATCCGCTCGCCGAGCTGAAGGAGCTGCTGCGCACCGCGGGAGTGGCGACCGCCGGGGAGGCGCTGCAGCAGCGCTCCGCACCCGATCCCGACCGCTATCTGGGCCGCGGCAAGCTCGCCGAGGTGAAGGCGCAGATCGCCGCCTGTGACGCCAACCTGGTCGCCTGCGACGACGAGCTGGCGCCGCGCCAGGAGCGTAACCTGGAGGCGGCGCTGGGGGTGCCGGTGATCGATCGCACCGCGGTGATCCTCGACATCTTCGCCGACCACGCCCACTCGGCCGAGGGCAAGTTGCAGGTCGAGCTGGCGCAGCTCGAGTACAACATGGCCCGCATGCGCGGTCTCTGGACGCACCTCGAGCGTCTCGGTGCCGGCAGGATGGACGGCGGCATCGGCACCAGGGGCCCGGGCGAGAGCCAGATCGAGACCGACCGCCGCCTCGCCCGCAACCGGATCGCCGCGCTGCGCAAGCGGCTCGGCCGCCTGGAGCGCAACCGCGGGGTGATGCGCGCCCGCCGCGAGAGCTCCTCGCTGCCCCGGGTGGCGCTCGCCGGCTACACCAACGCCGGGAAGTCGACCCTGCTCAACGCCCTGACCGGGACCGAGGAGGTCGGCGTCGGCGACAGGCTCTTCCACACCCTCGACCCGACCACCCGCGATGTGCCCCTCTCCGGCCGCGACTTCCTCTTCACCGACACCGTCGGCTTCATCGAGAAGCTGCCGCACCAGCTCGTCGAGGCTTTCAAGGCCACCCTGGAGGAGACGGTGCTCGCCAACCTGATCCTGCAGGTGGTTGATTCCGCAGCTTCAGAGGAGCGACGGACCGTTGACTTGGAGGCAGTCGACTCTGTGCTCGAGGAGATTGGCGCCGGCGACAAGCCACGCTTGCTGGTGCTCAACAAGGCCGACCTGCTGGAAGAGGAGGAGCGGCGCGAGGTCTTGCTTCGGCACCCGGGTGCGGTTCTCGTCTCCGCTCTGACCGGCGAGGGAATCAGGGAGCTGGAGGAGCGGGTCGAGCGGGCCTTCGAGGACACGCTGGCCGAGGTCGAGCTGCTGGTGCCCTACAGCGAGGGGGCGCGGCTGCATGAGCTGCATGAGTTGGCTGGAGATCTGGAGCGGACGGAGCGTGAGGATGGCGTGCTCGTGCATGCCCGGGTTCCTGTTGCGGAGCTGCATCGGTTTGACGATTTGCGAACTGCCGACGCCGTCTAGAGGGAGGGCAGGGGGTGTCCGAGCGGTCGCTGGGTTTTTCGCCCTGGACTTTGCGGCCGTCCGATGATGTCGCTGGGGCGAAAAACAGGGACGCCGCGGTCCGCCCGGACACCCCCTGCCCTCCCCGCACGGGGCCGCTGTAGGGTGGCCGCCGTGGAGCTTCGAGTCGCAAAGCTGAAGGACGAGGCGGTCGTGCCTAGTCGCGCCCACGAGGGCGATGCGGGCTTGGATCTGTACGCCTGCGAGCCGGCGCACCTGGGGCCTGGGGAGCGGTGGAGCGTGGGGACTGGGGTGGCTGTGGAGATCCCTGACGGGCACGCTGGGCTGGTGCTGCCCCGGTCTGGGCTGGCCCGGGACCATGGGATCGCGCTGGTCAATAGTCCCGGCCTGATCGATTCTGGATACCGAGGGGAAGTTCGGGTGCTGTTGCTCAACACGGATCCGGCTGAAACGTTCAAGGTAAAGCCGGGGGAGCGGATCGCGCAGCTCGTTATCGCGCCGATTGCGCTTGCGGAGCCGGTGGAGGTCGAGTCGTTGAATGAGTCAGCGCGGGGCGACGGTGGCTTCGGTTCCAGCGGTCGTTAGCGGCGGCGGACTCGGAGCTTGATCACTGCCGGCGTGCGGTCGCGGTTGCCTGCTCGGTCGATTGCGTAAACGCGGAAGGTGTGGGGTCCCAGCGTCAGGCGGTAGGTGCGTGGTGAACGGCACGGAGTGAAGCGACCGCGATCGAGCTTGCAGCGGAAGGTTGCTTTCTCGGTTGCGCTGAAGGCGAATTTGGTCGGGCGCCGGCGTCCCGAGGTGAAGAGCACGGGAGCGGGCCGGCGCAGCAGCTTCGTTCCGGGCGGCTTCGAATCGGCTGGGCGCGGTTTGCGGGGCGGGGGAGAGGTTGAGATCCCGGCTGGCGGCGGCTCTTCTACCGGCGGCTGTGGAGCCGGTGGGGTGTCCGGCGGGCGGAAGCTGTTCGGGTCGCGCTCTTCGACCGACTCGCAGTTGACCGGCGCGGGATCGCCGTATTCGGGGTGGTCGACCTGGGCGGTGTCGAAGCCCTCGCCGCAGTCGATCGCCAGGTCTTTGTCGCCGGAGTTGGCGAGGATCGAGTCGTTGCCGGCGGCGGCGAAGTAGGAGTCGTTGCCGGGCCGCCCGAGCAGCTGGTTGTCGCCGGAGTCGCCGATCATCGTGTCGGCGAAGCTGGTTCCCTCGATGTCCTCGATCGCTTCGAGTTTGGTCAGCTGCAGGCCACCTCCACAGGCCGGTTGGCCTCCGGCGCCCACGAATCCGGCCTCCCTGTCGGCCATGTCGATCGAGATCGCGGTGTCGAAGTTCGCCCAATTGGCGTTGTCGCGATCCGGCCCCCCGTCGAGCTGGTCGCCGTCGCAGATCGCGTTGGAGATGAAGAGGTCCTCGCCGGACCCGGCGTGGAGCTCGTCGGCCCCTTCGTTGTTGGGCACCGCGTCGTCACCGCCGGCTGCGTCCGCCGTGTCGGCTCCCGGTCCGTCGACCAGCGCGTCTTCGGTCTGGTCGCCGGTCAGCTGGTCGCTCTCCTCGCCACCCAGCAGGATCACCGAGGTCGTCGCGGGGAAGTTGGTCGCGCTGAGGCTGTCATCGCCGCCGAGGCCCGCGAGGACGACCGAGTCCGGAGCGGAGGCCGCCGGGCAGACGACCTTGCCGGCGGTGGGTGGGCCGCAGCCCCCTGCCGCGGAGGCGCTGGTGTCGAAACCACCGTCGGAGCCCGAGCCAAGGGTGAAGGTGACGGACCCCGCTGCGTAGCTCGCCGCGACGACGTCGTCCTGGTTGCTGCCGGTCAGGTAGACGGCGGGGCTTTCGCCGGCCTGGGGAGCCATCAGCCCGACCGCGATCGCCGCCGGGTCGCGAAGCTCGACTTCTTCTTCGTCGGTCTCGCATTCGAAGCTGATGGCTGCGTCGCAGCTGTCGCCGTCGGCGCCCCCGTACGCGGTGTCGTTTCCACCGCCGCCGACGATCGCGTCGGCGCCCCCGCCGCCGTAGATGGTTTGGCTTGCCCCGGTGCCGACGATGAAGTCGGGGAAGGCGCTGCCGATCACGACCTCGAAGCTCGTCCCCCCAAGTCCTTCGTCGACTCCGCCGCCGGCCGGAGCGAGGCCGTTGTCGCCCAGGCCGGTCTGCAGGTTCACGTAGGCGCCGCGCTCGTCCCTGCTGGCCGGAAAGCCGTCGTAGTCGGAAACGCCGGGCCTGTCGAAGAGCCCTGGCGCGACACCCGTCGCGTAGCTGAGCGTGTCGGTGCCGCCGCCGCTGTCGTCGATGGCGTCGATCGTCGCGTCGCCACGGGCGAAGTCGTCGCCGGCTTCGCCGTCGAGCGAGTCGGCGCCGAAGCCCCCCGAGAGGCGGTCCTCGCCCGGGCCACCCCGCAGGCGGTCGTCGCCGATCCCGCCGTAGAGGCGGTCGTTTCCTTCGCCGCCGAACAGCGAGTCGTTGCCCCGCTGGCCGTAGAGGGTGTCGGCGCCGCCTTCGCCGAGGACCGTGGTGATGCCACGCGGCGCGCGGATCGTGTCGTCGCAGGGCGTGCCGAAGATCGTCGAGCCTTCGGTCTGGGGACCTTCCGCACAGGTTGGCGCTGCGTTCGATGCCGGTGCCGCAATCGCCAGGGCCGCGACAACGGCAAGCGGGGCCGCAATCGCAAGCGGCATCCTTCGTCGAACGGGCATCTCCACTGATACCCGAACCACGATGTGTCTACTCAGTTGCGCAGGGCGGTTTCGCGGGCGCACCGCTGCGCGCCCAGCTCGAGCCGGTCGTCGAGGGGTTCGAGCTCAGGAGGAGCGCCGTAGCGCCGGGCGAGGGCGAGGGCGATCAGGTGGTCCGCCAGCCAGGCGTTCTTCGGCAGCAGCGGGCCGTGCAGGTAGGTTCCGATCAGGTTGTCGCGTCGGACCCCCTCGAAGCCGTCTTTGCCGTTGTTGCCGTAGCCCTTCAGCACGCGGCCGAGGGGGGTGGCCCCCTCGCCGAGGTAGGTTCGACCGCCGTGGTTCTCGAAGCCGGCGATCGCCTTGGGCCCGGCGCCGAGGTCGACCTCGATCGCGATATTGCCGATCAACCGCTCGCCCGGCTCGCGCACGGTCTCCAGGTCGGCCAGGCCGAGGCCCGGCAGCTTCTCCTCGCCAAGCTGGTAGCTGTGGCCGAGGAGCTGATAGCCGCCGCAGACCGCGAGCATGACCGCCCCGTCGTCGACCGCGCCCCCGATCCCCTCGCGCTTGCTCGCGACCATGTCGGCGGCGACGGCACGCTGGTCGCGGTCCTGGCCACCGCCGAGGTAGAGAAGGTCGTGGGCGGCTGGATCGAGCCCGTCGCCCGGGCCGGCGGCCGCGTGGGCGAAGCCGATCCCCCGCCACTCGCAGCGCCGCTGCAGGAAGAGGATGTTGCCCCGGTCCGCGTAGATGTTCATCTGGTCGGGGTAGAGAGCCAGCAGACGAAGCTCCATCAGGACTCCCTCCCCAGCAGGACCACGGTCGAGCCGACGTGGTCGTCGGTCTGCGCGACGATGCGGCGGCCAGCGGGCCGCAGGCCCACCCGCATCGCCTCATCCTCCAGGGCGGCGGCGGTGAGGATGTGCAGCAGGTCTTCGGAGACCTCCTCTTCGAGCTCTCCGGCGGGGGAGACGGTCTGGCGCAAGCGCCGGGCCCGGATCCAGCTGCCGTCGAGGAGCGTCTCGATCGCCTGGCTGGAATAGACCCAGCCGTCCACCTCCCGCGTATCGGGGAGGGGGAGGGACGTGTCGTCGGAAATCGGCACCCCTTCGACGATCGCAAACGCCGCAAGTCCGCTCGGGCTCAGATGCGTGGCAACGCGGCGAAGGCAGCGCATCCGCTCGCTCGCATCCTCAAGCAGCTGGATCAGCTGCATCGGCGCTATGACGAGGTCGAACTCGGCATTCAGCTTGAAGTCCCTGGCGTCTCCAGTCCTCGCTGTGGCCGGCAGCCCGTCCGCCCGCTCAGCAAGCGCAGCGACCAGCCGGGGATCGATGTCCAACCCCGTGATCGTGCGACCCCGGCGCGCCAAGTGAAGCGCGACGCGCCCGGTCCCACAGCCGAGGTCCAAGACCCGCGCGGCCCTCTCCCTGGCCAGCTCCTCCCACAGCGCCAGATCGGCCGTGTAACTCCCGCACTCGACCTCGTGCCAGATGACAGATGCATCTCGGGCGGGTGGCGCGGGGGTGGGGGACCCCCGCAGCGGAGGGCGCTGCGAAGCAGCGTCCGAGCATGTGGGGGAGACCCCCGCGACAGGACCCGCCCGCCGATCACCTTCGTCCCGCGCCGTCAACGCCAGAAGTCCTTGGTCAGCCCGCGCCCCGACAGCACCTTGTGCAGTTCGAGCAGCGCCGTGTAGGTGGGTAGGGCGAAGAGGCGATTGGGTGCCTCGGCCAGGGCATGGTCCAACGACGACTCGATCTCAGGCTCGACCACGATCGACCCCTCGGGCCAACCCGCGTACTTGAGCCGCAGCGCCATCTCCGGCGCCCGGGTTCCGGCGCAGGTGACCCGCCGCGCCTTGCCCGCAAGCAGCTCGAAGTCCGCGTCCCAGACCCAGGAGACGTCGCGGCCGTCGGCGATGCGGTCGTTGAGGGCGATCCAGAGGTCGAGCCCGCCCTCGTCCGCCTCCAGCTTCAGCGTGCGCAGGACCTCGTTCGTCCCGGCGGGGTTCTTGACCAGCAGGATCGAGACCCGCTTCTCGCCAACCGTGATCGTCTCCACCCGGCCGAAGGCGCTCTTCGCGTCGGCCAGGGCCGGTGGAATCCGAGTTGGCTCGACGCCCAGCTCCAGGGCGGCCGCGATCGCCGCCAGGGCGTTGTAGACGTTGTAGAGACCCGGCAGGCGCAGCTCGATCGCCAGCTCGCCGGCGGGGGTGCGCACCGTCAGCGAGGAGCCACGCATGCCGTGCAGCTCGATCCGCGTCGCGGCGATGTCCGGCCTCGGTCGGTCCGCCCCGCAGTTGGGGCAGCTGTAGTGACCGAGGTGGCCGACGAAGGCCCGCTCGTAGGAGTAGGGATGGCCACAGCGGCGGCAGTGCTTGGCGTCGAAGGCGTGCTGGAGCTCGGGCAGCGCCTGGTCCGCGTCGTCGATGCCGAAGTAGACGATGCCCTCGCGGCGCCTCGCCTCCGCGTCGCGGCCCAGATCGGCGACCAGGGGGTCGTCTGCGTTGAGGGCGAAACGCGTCTGGCCGGTCCGCTCTGCGACGGTCTTTCCCCACTCTCCGGCCAGGACCTCGGTCTCCCCGTAGCGGTCGAGCTGGTCGCGGAAGAGGTTGCCGAGGACGATCAACGAGGGATCGAGCTGGGCGGCCACCGGCGGCAGCCAGGCCTCGTCGACCTCGAACAGGCCCTCGTGGCCGCGCTGCTCGAGCAGGGCCGTGGCGATCCCCCAGGTCATGTTGGAGCCGGCCCGGTTGTGCACCGGCCGGCGCCCTTCGGCGCCCAGCAGCGCCGCCAGCATGCCGGCCGTGGTCGTCTTCCCGTTGGTCGCGCTGATCAGCGTTGCGCCGCGATCGAGGCCGGCGCCGAGCCGGGCGATCGCATCGCGATCGAGGCGCAGCAGCAGCCGTCCCGGCAGGGTCGTCCCCCCGCCGCGACCGCTGGCTCTGCTGGCCGCACCGACCGTGCGCGCGGCAAGGCGCTTTGCCCCGAACAGAGCGCCGCCGCGGGTTTGACTCACTCCCCGGCCCGCGGCGGGACGATCACGTTCAGCGCCCGCGGCAGCACCCGCAGCTTGGCGGGCAGGTCGGTCAGGTGCTCGCCGTCCGCGTACACCGGGAAGGGCCGGCTGGCGCTCAGCTCGAGCCGCGAGGCGCGGAACACGCGCACCTCGTCCTCCTCGACGTGGGTGCCCTTGAACACCTTGGGCAGGTTACCCAGGAAGCGCAGCTTGCCGACCTCGCCGACGGTCACGACGTCGAACTCGCCATCGCCCAGATCGGCGTCCGGGGCGATGAACATGCCGCCGCCGAAGGCCCTGCTGTTGGCGACCGAGACGGAGTAGCCGGTGAAGCGCTCGCGCCGCTCGCCGACCTGGATCGTGAAGCGGCCGGGCTTCCAGCCGAGCAGCGTGCGCACGCCGGCGTAGGCGTAGACGAGGTTGCCGCGCAGCCACCTGGTTTCGTTCGCCAGCCGGTTGGCTTCGGAGTCGAAGCCGACGCTGACGATGCCGAGAAAGCGCTTGCCGTTGACCTCGCCGACGTCGATGCAGCGGGTCTGCCCGGCGGCGAGCATGGCGACGGCGCCCGCTGGGTCGCTGGGAATGCCGAGCACCCGGGCCAGGTCGTTGCCGCGCCCGCCGGGGACGATTCCCAGCGGGGTCTCCGAGCCGGCGAGGGCGCCGCCGACCGCCCCGATCAGGCCATCGCCGCTGAGCACGACCGGGACCTCGCCGGCTTCGGCGGCGCGCAGGGCCCGCTCGACGCCGTCCTCGAGTCCCTGGGTGCGCTCGACGCGGAAGGGGATGCGGCGGGCGTCAAGCTCTTGCTCGATTTGCGGCAGCAGCTTCAGCGTGCGACCGTGCGCGGAGGACGGGTTGATCAGCAGCGCCAGCGGCGTCCCTTCGACTCGCATCACCCGCGGCAGCCTATTCGGGCGCTTGGTCGTCAGGATGGAGACGCGAGACCAGAAAGCGCTCGCCCTCGCCCTCGCCGGCTTCGAGCCAGGCGAAACCGCGACCGCGAAGCCGCCAGTCCAACCAGCGCCATTTGCCGATCAGGATCAGGTGGCCGCCGGGACGCAAAACCCGCGCGATGTCGCCGGCGTACAGCCGACCGCCGGCCTGGACGACCAGGTCGAAGAAGTCATCCGGATAGGGGAGCCTCCGTGGGTTGCCGGGCTTGAAGGCGACCCGGCCCTCCGGATCGAGCCCGACCCGGGTCACCGCGGCGCGGATCGCCTCCGCGGAAGAATCGACGCCGCGCACCCGTGCCGAGGGAAACTCGCGGGCGAGAAAGAGCGCCCCGTCGCCCTCACCACAGCCAACCTCGAGGACCCGTTCCGGCGCCGGGACGTGAAGAACCGCAGCCGCAAGCGCGGTGAGTGCGGGGGAGGGCACAAACCGATCATCCCAAGGACGTCCTTCTCGGCTAGGATTCCGCGACCGTGGAGGGATCTCAGGACCGCACCAAGTTGATCGCGCTTGCCGTTTTCGCGCTGATCGCGGTCGTGGTTGTCGGCGCGATCCTGATTGGGCGCGGCGGCGGGGACGATGATTCGAGCAGCGCGGCAAGCGCCTCCGGCTGCAAGCAGGTCGAAGCGCCGCAGCCGAGGAAAGTCAGCTTTCCCGCGCCGAAGCAGACCGTGACGAAGGGGGAGAAGCTGACCGCGGTGGTGGAGACGAGCTGCGGCACCTTCCAGATCGCCCTTGACTCCACCCGGGCGCCGAAGACGGTCAATTCCTTCGTCTTCCTCTCCGAGGAAGGCTTCTACGACGGGCTCGGATTCCACCGGATCGTGCCCGGGTTCGTCATCCAGGGCGGCGATCCGCTCGGTACCGGCAGCGGCGGCCCCGGCTACAGCGTCGACGAGAAGCCGCCCGCCAACCTCGCCTACACCAAGGGCGTCGTGGCGATGGCGAAGAGCCCGGCGGAGCCGCCGGGTCGCTCCGGGAGCCAGTTCTACGTCGTCCTCTCCGCCGACGCCGGCCTGCCGCCCGAATACGCTCTGGTCGGCAAGGTCGACAATGGCTTCGACGTGGTCGAACGGATCGGCAAGCTCGGCGTGCCCGGCTCAGAAACCGGGCAGCCGAAGCAGACCGTCCTTATTGAAAAGATCACGGTCGAGCGGGGCTGAGGCTCTACTCTGAGCCGATGGCCAAGCTCGACGTAGGCGACGCGGCGCCCGACTTCGAGCTGCCCGGCACGGGCGGCAAGACGTACAAGCTCTCCGACTACCGGGGCAAGAACGTCGTCCTCGCCTTCTATCCCGGCGACCAGACGACGGTCTGCACGAAGCAGTTCTGCTCCTACCGCGACAACAGCGACCGCATCGACCAGCTTGACGCCGAGGTGCTGGGCATCTCACCGCAGTCGGTCGACTCGCACGAACACTGGGTGGAAGAGCAGACGCTCAACGTGCCGCTGCTCGCCGACGAGGACTTGAGCGTCAGCAAGCGCTACGGCGTGACGGCTTGGCTGGGGCCACTGGCCAGGTTCACCGAGCTGAAAGACGTGCCCGGTGGGCGTTACATCATGCGCTCGATCTTCGTCGTCGACGGCGAGGGGATCGTTCGCTACAGGCACGTATCGAGGACCGGCTCGACCTATCAGTCGGTCGACGACATCGAGCAGGCCGTCGCCTCCCTGGCTTGATGCCGGTCGCGCCGAGGCCGTTCAGGGTCGGCGAGCGGCCGACGATCCGCAGCGAGGTGGCGGGGGAGGGGCCGCCGATCGTGCTCTGCCACGGGATCACCGCGACTCGCCGCTACGTCGTGCACGGCTCACGGGCGTTGGAGCGCGCCGGACACATGGTCGTGACCTACGACGCTCGCGGTCACGGTGAGTCCGATCCCGCCCCTGACTACCAGGGTTATGGATACCCCGAGCTGGTCGACGACCTCGAGGCGGTGGTCGCGGCCACGGTCGGGGAGGGGAAGTTCGTCCTCGGTGGCCACTCGATGGGCGCGCACACCGCCGTCGCCTACGCATTGCGGCGACCCGAGCGGCTCGATGGCCTGGTGGTGATCGGGCCGGTCTACAGGGGCGAGATCTCGACTGAGACGCTTGCCTACTGGGACGGACTCTCCGCCGCCCTGGAGGCGGGTGGGGTCGACGGCTTCCTCTCCTACATCGACCGTGAGCAGAGAATCGACCCCGCCTGGCGTGACTCGGTCCTGCGCTTCACCCGCGAGCGGATGCTCCAGCACCGGCACCTGCCCGCCCTTGCCGATGCGCTGTGGATGGTTCCCCGCTCGCGCCCCTTCGCCGAGATGTCCGAGCTCGAATCGATCCAGGTTCCAGCTCTGGTCGTCGCCAGCCACGACGCCGCGGATCCCGGTCATCCCCATGAGGTTGCCGAGGCCTACGCCGGGCGCTTGCCGCAGGCGCGCCTGACCGGTGAGGAGAAGGGTGAATCCCCGCTGGCCTGGCAGGGCGGCAGGCTCTCGCGTGAGATCGCCGCCTTTTACGCCGAGATCGCCGAGACGCAAGAATGAGCGATATGCCAGATGGCCAGCCAACGCCTGACGAGGGGCACGCGATTCACTACTCCGCCGTGCGGCCGGGAACGTCGGTCTACAGCTCCGACGGCGTCGAGGTGGGCCGGGTCCGCGCCGTTCTCGACAACCACAAGGAGCACATCTTCGACGGGGTCGTCTTCGACCACAGCGACGGGAGCCTGCGCTTCGCGGATGCGCCGGAGGTGGCTCGAACCGCCGAGCGGGCGGTGACCCTGAGCATCGACGCCGAGCAGGCGCGCCTGCTCGGGCCGCCCGAGAAGGGACAGGCGAAGTTCGTCCCCAACGTGCGCTCCGGTCGCCTCGGCCGTCTCTTCGGCGGCGGCTGGAAGCAAAACTAGCTGCAAGTCGCGCTTTAGCCCGTGCAAAGGCAGAAGCCATAGGCTGCCGCGCATGACCGCACCGAGCGAGGGGACGCTGCAGAAGGTCTCCACCTTCGTCGCCGCCTTCGGCATCGGTGTCGCCAGCTACATCGCGATCGAGGCCGCGGGCGGTGACGCGCCGACCTGCATAGCCGGTAGCAGCGGCTGCGAGACCGTCGCCAACAGCACCTACTCGCACCTCTTCGGTGTCAACATCGCCGTCTTCGGCATCGTCGGCTACGTATTGCTCTTGATTGCCTCACTGGGTCGCGGCGACGGCGCCCGCATGGCGGGCTTTGGCTTCTCGCTCGTCGGCTTCGGCTACAGCGTCTACTTGACCTACCTCGAGCTGTTCAAGATCGAGGCGATCTGCCAGTGGTGCGTGGCCAGTGCCGTGCTGATGACGATCCTCTTCGGCTTGAACGCGCTGCGCATGGTTGGCTACGTGGGGAGGCCGGTGTGAACGAGGAGCGGCGCAAACGCCTGCTGCAGATTGGCAGCGCCGCCGTCTTCCTGGCGATCGTCGCCGTGGCGGTGCTGGTTGTCATAACCCAGAACGAAACCGAGGGGGGCGATACCAGCCTGGAGGGGGTCGGAGCGGTCAAGCGCGAACTGAGCGGTCTCCCGCAGAGCGGCCTGATCCTCGGTGAGCCGCGGGCGAAGGTGACGCTGGCCGAGTTCGGCGACCTGCAGTGCCCGGTCTGCAAGGGGTTCTCCGAAGAAATCATCCCCGACGTGATCGACTCGCAGGT
>DASSXC010000044.1:0-4612 GCA_035704205.1 Solirubrobacterales bacterium
AGAGCGCGACCATCAGCTGGCTCGACAGTCGTTCTCGAAGTGGGTGTTCGCGTGCGAGCTGCGCCAGCTCGCTGCACAGCGCGGTGTGGCCGCCCAGGGCAAGCTCGGCTTCGATGCGGTCTTCGAGGGCGGTGAGCCGCAGGTCGGTGAGCCGGGTGATCTCGGACTGGGCGAACGGCTCGAAGGTGAAGTCGGTCAGCGCCTCTCCACGCCACAGGGACAGTGCGGTGTGCAGCAGCGCCGCCGCCTTGTCCGGTGCGCTGCCGAGGACCAGCCTTGCCTCCCCGACCAGCCGCTCGAACCGGACGGCGTCGATCTGGTCCCGATCCACGGCCAGGAGATAGCCGGGCTCCCGGGTGATCACCAACCGGCTCTGCCGGCGCGGCATGCGGTCAGGCTCAAGGCTACGTCGTAGATGCGAGACGTAGGTCTGCAGGGTGTTGGCGGCGCTATCGGGCGGCTGGCCGCGCCACAGGAACTCGAACAGCCGGTCGGTCGACACCACCTGGTTGGCGTGCACCACGAGCGCAGCCAGCAGCAGCCGCGCCTTGCCGCTGGGCAGGTCGACCGGGTCGCCTGCCGCCACGACCTCCAGCGGGCCGAGAATCCGCAGCTCCATCATCGGCCCCTGGTCTGCTCCAGCAGTCCTCAAGCGCCCTTCCAGTCCGGCTGGGATACTCAGCTCAGGGGCAGACGCCAACTCTCCGCAGGGCAACTCTACGCGAAGGAAGGGCAGGCAATGACCCAGTCGGGACGATTGGATGGCGGAGCCAGCAACGCGAGCACCACGGCCAGGGATGACCGCGACATCTTCCGCCTCGCTCCGAGCATGGACGCGACGGTGCTGGAGACGATCGCCGCCCGCCTGGAGTTCCGCGGAACCGACGAGGGCTACGCGCGGCGGTCGCAGGCCTACCTCCCGCGCCTGCCGCTGGCCCACGCCCGGCGGATCCTGGCCCTCGGCTGCGGCACCGGCATCGAAGTGCGCGCCCTCCGGCGCCTCACCCGGCCAGACACCGCCATCATCGGCATCGACCACAGCCCGGCCCTGATCGATGCCGCCCGACGGCTCACCGCCGATGAGGGGCTGGCCGACAACGTCACCTACCAGGTCGGCGATGCCCACCACGCGCCCTTTGGCGATGCCGAGTTCGACATCATCACCCTGCACACGCTCATCAGCCACGTCGAGGACCCCATGCAGGTGCTGGGGGAGGCCCGGCGACTTGTCCGGCCCGGCGGAACGGTGGCCATCTTTGACGGCGACTACGCGTCACTCACCTTCGCCTACCCCGACCACGCGCTGGCCAAGACGATCGAGGAGAAGCTGATCGAGCTCATCGTCGCCAATCCGCGCATCATGCGCGACCTGCCTCGCCTGCTGCACGAGACGGGGCTGGAGCTCATCGACGCGGACGGAACGCTCTACGCCAACATCGGCAGCAGCCGCTTCTGGGTTGGCGCCGCGGAGTCCTACGGCGTGCTGCTCGCGCGTACGGGCCTGCTCCCCACGGCACTTGTCGACGACTGGCGAGCCTTCCAGGTCGGATCGGTCACGGACAACACCTTCTTCGGGGCCTCCAACTACTACACCTATCTGACGCGGCGGCCGGGGTAGGCAAGCAGTTGTCCAGACGCCACCAGGCGCTGCGCTGAACAGGGAGAACGCAGGTCAGCGTCAGCGTTCCGCAAGACGGTCAGCGCAGACCACGTCTGGCCTGTCTCCGCTGGAAGACGATCTTCTCGTATGACGCTTCTGGGGTTGTTTCTGTGGGTATCGGTCACTATGTTGGTTCAGCCTCGCGAGAGATTCGCGAGTCGGACGAGCCAAAACCGGCCGATGCGCGCTGGGGGTGGCATGTTCGTAGCAGCGGCGAATCGGCGCCGAAGCCGCGTGGTGGCCGCGGTCGAGCGGGTCCTCGGGCTGCTGGTCGCCGCGGCCGCTGTGGTCCCGGTCCTGGGTGACGGCGCCGGGCGTCACCTCCGACCAAGA
This sequence comes from Solirubrobacterales bacterium, assembly GCA_035704205.1. Classification (GTDB taxonomy): domain Bacteria; phylum Actinomycetota; class Thermoleophilia; order Solirubrobacterales; family 70-9; genus VRUE01. Next base: position 1,994 of record DASSXC010000044.1, read on the forward strand.
GGCCCACCAGCCTTGTCCGTATCCGGACCGCATCGCTTCCGTCCAAGGCGTGCCGCTTGAGGCGTTGGAGCAGGGAAGCCCAGCAGCGTTCCTGGACGATCCCACCGAGGAGGAGACCCATGCGGAGGTTCAGGTTCAGGGCTTCGGTCGCTGTGCCGGTCCTGGCGCTCGTGTTGGCGGCCGCAAGTGGTGTGGTGGCCGCGACGCAGTCGAGCGACGAGCAGGCGCTCCAGCCCACTCGGCAGTCTGCCGACCAGGCGATCGAGTCGCGGGTGAGCGACCTGCTCTCGAAGATGACGCTCGAGGAGAAGCTGGAGCAGATCCAGCTGCTGCCGGACTTCCTGGTCACCGAGGCGGAAGTGCGCAACGGGCTCGGCTCGATCCTGAGCGTGACCGATCCGGTGAGGATCAGGGAGCTGCAGCGCATCGCCGTCGAGGAGTCGCGGCTGAAGATCCCGATGCTGTTCGCCTTCGACACCATCCACGGTTTCCGCACCATCTTCCCGATCCCGCTCGGCGCCGGGGCGAGCTTCGATCCGCAGGTGGCGTTCGACGACCACAAGTACGGCGCGCGCGAGTCGGCCGTGGTCGGGCTCAAGCAGACCTATGCGCCGATGGTCGACGTCTCGCACGAGCCCCGCTGGGGCCGGATCGCCGAGGCCGCCGGCGAGGATCCTTACCTGAACTCGGTGCTGGCGGCCGCGCGCGTCAAGGCGATCCAGGGGGCCGACTACAGCGCGCCTGACAAGCTGGTGGCCAGCCCCAAGCATTTCGCGGCCTACGGCCAGCCCGAGAGCGGCCGTGACTACAACACGACCGACCTGTCCGAGCAGCGGCTGCGGAACCTCTACCTGCCGCCGTTCAAGGCCGCGATCGACGCCGGCGCGGACACGGCGATGTGCTCCTTCAACGCCCTCAACGGCGTCCCGGCCTGCGGCAACGACTACCTGATGAACCGCATCCTCAAGGGCGAGTGGGACTTTGACGGGTTCGTCGAGAGCGACTGGACCGCCGTCGCCGAGCTGCGCGCCTGCCCGCCGAAGACACCCGACGCCGGCGAGTGCGGGCATGGGGTGGCCGCCGACGGCCCCGCTGCCGCGGCGCTGGCGCTCAACTCCGGCGTGGATTCTGAGATGACCAGCACGCTCATCCGCGACTTCGGCGCGCAACTGCTGACCCAGGGCCGCATCTCGATGCAGCGGATCAACGACGCGGTGCGCAGGATCCTGCGCGTCAAGTTCCGCGCCGGCCTGTTCGAGAACCCGTATGCGCCCGTCGCACCCGACAAGGCCGAAGCCGAGATGCTGAAGCCCGACGCGGTGGCGGCCGCCCGCAAGGCCGCGAGCCGCTCGATGGTGCTGCTCCAGAACAACGGTGGGATCCTGCCGCTGGATCCCTCCAAGAAGACGGCCGTGATCGGGCCGCTCGCCAAGAACCAGCACGACATGCTCGGTCCATGGTGGGGCGCCGGTCGCGACACCGACGCGGTGTCCATCTTCGACGGCATCAACCAGCAGAGCCCAGGCGCGACCTATGCCGAGGGCTGCAAGCTCTCCAACACCGAGCCGCCGCACACCGACCCCGAGGGATGCGGCTCCGACGCCGGATTCGCCGAAGCGGTAGCCGCCGCGGAGGCCGCGGACCAGGTCGTGCTCGCCCTTGGCGAGACACGCGAGATGAGCGGCGAGGCGGCGTCGCGCAGCACCCTCGACCTCCCGGGCAGGCAGGAGGAGCTGCTCCGGGCGATCAAGGCGACCGGGAAGCCGGTTGCGGTCGTCCTGCTCAACGGCCGCCCGCTTACGCTCGAGAACGTGGTCGACGATGCACCCGCGATCCTCGAGGCGTGGTTCCCGGGCGTGCAGGCGGGTCCCGCGGTCGCCGACGTGCTGTTCGGCAAGGTCAACCCGGGCGGCAAGCTCCCGGTGTCGTTCCCGCGCCGGCTCGGCCAGGTGCCGATCTACTACAACCACGAACCGACGGGCCGGCCCTGCAACCCCGACCAGAAATACAACTCACGCCACCGCGACATCCCGAGCTGCTCGCCGCTGTTCGTGTTCGGCCACGGGCTCAGCTATACGACCTTCGAGGTCTCGAATCTGCGGCTGAGCTCCTCGACCGTGTCCAAGAACCGCAGCCTCCAGGCCTCGGTGACCGTGACCAACACCGGCAGCCGCAAGGGTGACGAGGTCGTGCAGCTCTACCTCCACGACCCGGTGGCCAGCATCTCCCAGCCCATCCGCCGCCTGCGCGGGTTCGAGCGCGTGACGCTGGATCCGGGCCAGGCACGCACGGTCAGCTTCACGCTCGACAAGAGCGACTTCGGCTTCTACGACAACCGCGGCAAGCTCGTCGTGGAGCCGGGCCAGATCGACGTCTACGCCGGCAACAGTTCGAGTGCGGCGTTGACGAAGTCGTTCACGGTGCAGGGTTAGCTCGCCGCCGGCGCCCCGGTCACCCGGCCGGGGCGCCTCGGCGCTCGCGGGCGAGCGCCACCAGGCTCTAGGCACCCGGCAACGCGACGGGAACATCCGCCCTGCATCGAGTGCCCTCAGAACTCGTCGGCTCGGCCACCGGGACGACCTGCCGAATGGCGGCACACTCGGCATTGCCGACTACAGC
>DASSXC010000045.1:0-2178 GCA_035704205.1 Solirubrobacterales bacterium
AGCGGAGAGCAGCACGTCGATGCCACCGCCCGAGCCGAGGTCGAGGACCGTCTCGCCTTCGTGAAGCTCGGCGACCGCACTCGGGTTGCCGCAGCCGAGCGAGGCCAGCTTGGCGGCATCGGGGAGCCCCGCTCGGTCATCGTTTGCGTAGAGGCCGGAGCCGAAGGTCTCGCCACCACAGGCGTCGGGCACGTCGGTGCCACAGCCGCAGGAGCCGCCCGCGGCATCAGACGGCCCGCAGCAGGCGACGCGGCCTTCGCCGACCGAATCAGCAGCCGCCGCGTACCGCTGCCGGACCGCCTCGCGAACCTCGTCGGCGGAGGTCATTTCGCAAGCCACGCCCTGAGCTCCTCGACGGCGCCGGGCTCGACGTAGTAGTACGCCCAGAGGCCGCGGCGCTCGGAGCCGACGATGCCTGCCTCTCGCAGGACCTTGAGGTGGTGCGAGACGGTGGGCTGGGAGAGGTCGAAGAGCGGAACCAGCTCGCAGACACAGACCTTGCCGGCGTGCTTTCTCAAGACGTCGACCAGCTGCATCCGGATCGGGTCGCCGAGGGCTTTGGCCACGGCCGCCATCCGCTCGGCCTGGCCGCGTTCGATGTCTGGGTAGACCACCGGTTCACAGCAGGGCTCGCCGACAGGGCGCTTTTGCTTCGGCGCGAGCTCCAAATCGACGGGCATCGATTTACCCTAATCGATTGAATAGATAGTTGTCAACCTTTACGATCAGTGCGTCACGCGTTGCCCGACGAGGAGTTCCGGCGCCTGGGCGTGAGCGAAAACCACGGGGCAGAAAGGAGGAGCTCGATGGATCGATCAACGGTCGCCGTGATAACCGATATCCACGGCAATCTCCCGGCCCTCGAGGCAGCGCTTGCGCGGATCGACGAACTCGGGATCGAGACGACTTACTGCGGCGGGGACCTGGTCGGCTACGGGCCGTGGCCGAATGAGGTCTGCGATCTGATTCAGGAGCGGGGGATCCCCACCATCTACGGCAACTACGACTACGCGATCGGCCGGGACGAGGAGGACTGCATGTGCGCCTACCAAGACCAGCACGACCGCGACCTCGGCCAGCTCTCGGTCTACTGGACGCTGGAACACACGAACCGGGCGTCAAAGGACTTCATGCGCGGGCTGCCCTTCGACCTGCGCTTCGAGCTCGGCGGCCAGCGCATCCTGCTCGTCCACGGCTCGCCGCGGAAGGTCAATGAGTACCTCTTCGAGGACAAGCCGGCGAAGACGTTCGAGCGGATTGCAGCGGGGGCCGCCTGCGACGTGATGGTCTTCGGCCACACGCACAAGCCCTGGATCCACACCTACGGCGAGACCCTCTTCGTCAACTGCGGCTCGGTGGGCAAGCCCAAGGATGGCGATCCGCGTGGCGGTTTCGCGATTCTCGAGTCCGCGGGTGAGGGCGTGGAGGCTCGAATCGAGCGCTTCGACTACGACGCCGAGTACGTCGCCTCTCAGGTGGCGAAGTCGGGGCTTCCGGCCGAGTACGGCGAGAAGCTGCTGGTCGCCGCCTGATGCCACAGGAACCGCCGCTGCCTCGGCGACTACTCGCTGAGTTCCTCGGTTCCGCCTTTCTCGCCGCCGTGGTGATCGGCTCGGGCATCGCCGCGGCGAACCTCTCCCCCGGCGAGACCGGTCTGCAGCTCTTCGAGAATGCCGCAGCGACGGCGGCGGGCCTGTTCGCGATCATCCTCATGTTCGGCCCTGTCTCCGGTGGCCACTTCAACCCGGTCGTCTCCTTGGTCGACGCGAGCTTCGGCGGGCTCCGGTGGCGGGATGCCTTCAGCTACATCCCGGCCCAGGTCGCGGGTTGCATCGCCGGCGCGGTGCTGGCGAACGGGATGTTCGCCCTGACGGCGATCAGCATCTCCACGAAGCACCGAGCCTCGGAGGCTCACCTCTTGGCCGAGGTGGTCGCGACGGTCGGGCTGCTGCTGGTGATCTTCTCCCTGGCGCGGACGAGGAGAAGCTCGCTTGCGCCCGCCGCCGTGGGCGCCTACATCGGGGCGGCCTACTTCTTCGCCAGCTCCACCAGCTTCGCCAACCCCGCCATCACGGTCGGGCGCGCGTTCTCCGACACCTTTGCCGGCATCGCCCCCCTGTCGGTGCCCTCATTCATCGTCGCCCAACTCGTGGGCGGAGCGGTGGCGATCGGACTGAT
>DASSXC010000046.1:0-2878 GCA_035704205.1 Solirubrobacterales bacterium
GCTTTCCCCGGCGGCGTGCGGGACGGAGGCCGGCGCCCGCAATACTGGGCGGCCGCCCGCCGGCGCCGCCCCGAAGACCGAATGAACCTGATCCGCAACTTCTCGATCATCGCTCACATAGACCACGGCAAGTCGACCCTCGCCGACCGCATCCTCGAGCTCACCGGAGCCGTCGACCCGAAGAAAATGCGCGCCCAGGTGCTCGACTCGATGGACCTCGAGCGCGAGCGCGGGATCACGATCAAGGCCCAGGCCGTCCGGGTCGAGTACGAGGCCGCCGACGGCGAGACCTACCACCTGCACCTGATCGACACGCCGGGCCACGTCGACTTCTCCTACGAGGTCTCGCGCAGCCTCGCTGCCTGCGAGGGGGCGCTGCTGGTCGTCGACGCCGCGCAGGGCGTCGAGGCGCAGACCGTCGCCAATACCTACCTGGCGATCGAGAACGGCCTGGAGCTGATCCCGGTGATCAACAAGGTAGACCTGCCCGGCGCCGAACCGGAGCGGGTCTCGGCGGAGATCGCCGATCTGCTCGGCACCGATCCCGACGACGCGCTGCGGATCTCGGCGAAGACCGGGGAGGGCGTGGTCGAGGTCATGGAGGCGATCGTCAACCGCGTGCCGCCTCCGAGCGGCGAGCCGGACGCTCCCACGCGGGCGCTGATCTTCGACTCCGAGTTCGACCAGTACCGCGGCGTCGTCGCGTACGTGCGGATGGTCGACGGCTCCTTCCGCAAGCACGAGCGGATCGTCGCGATGCAGAACGGCACCGAAGCCGACATCGACGACATCGGCTTCTTCCGCCCGGCGATGACCGCCGTCGAGGGCATGGAGGCGGGCGATGTCGGCTACCTGATCACCGGCATCAAGGACGTCGCCAAGCTGCGCGTCGGCGACACGCTGACAGCCCAGGGTCGTCCCGCCAGCGAGCCGCTCGAGGGCTACCGCGAGGTGCGGCCGATGGTCTTCTGCGGCCTCTTCCCGATCGACACCGACCGCTACGAAGACCTGCGCGACGCGCTCGAGAAGCTCGCCCTCAACGACGCCGCGCTCTCCTATGAGCCGGAGACCTCGGAGGCGCTCGGCTTCGGCTTCCGCGCCGGCTTCCTCGGCCTGCTCCACATGGAGATCGTGCGCGAGCGGCTGGAGCGCGAGTACGGGCTGGAGCTGCTGGCGACGACGCCCAACGTGCGCTACGAGGTCCACCTGACCAACGGCGAGGAGGTCGAGGTGCACAGCCCGAACCACCTGCCCGACCCCGGCACGATCGAGTCGATCGAAGAGCCCTACATCCGGGCGACGATCATCTGCCCGACCGAGCACGTGGGGGCGGTGATGGACCTCTGCCAGGGCCGTCGCGGCACGCACGTCGACATGCACTACCTGAGCCCGCAGCGTGTGCAGATCCGCTACGACCTGCCGCTGGCCGAGATCGTCCTCGACTTCTTCGACTACCTCAAGTCCTCGACCAAGGGCTACGCCTCGCTCGACTACGAGCCGATCGGCAACCAGGCCTCCGACCTGGTCAAGGTCGACATCCTGCTCGCCGGCGACAAGGTCGACGCGCTCTCGATCATCGTCCATCGCGATGCCGCCTACGAGCAGGGCAAGAAGCTGGTCGAGCGGCTGCGTAAGACGATCCCCCGCCAGCTCTTCGACGTTCCGGTGCAGGCCGCGATCGGCTCGAACATCCTCGCCCGTGAGACGGTCAAGGCGCTGCGCAAGGACGTCACGGCGAAGCTCTACGGTGGCGACGTCACCCGCAAGCAGAAGCTGCTGAAGAAGCAGAAAGCAGGCAAGAAGCGGATGAAGCAGGTGGGGCGGGTCGAGGTGCCGCAGGAGGCGTTCCTGGCGGTGCTGGAGATCGGGGATTGAGGGAGGGAGACGGGGGCGTCCGGACGGGTGCTGGGTTTTTCGCCCGGGACCCTGCGACTCTCGCTGAGTTGGTGGGCGAAAAACTAACGCCGCTCCCGTCCGGACACCCCCGTCTCCCTCCAACGAAACGTCTGAATAGAATCGCCCGCCATGACGCTCAAAACCGAAGCTATAGGCAAGGAATGGCCCGCCACTACCTATGAGGTGGGCAGGGAGAAGATCGGCGAGTACGCGCGGGTGATCGGGCTCGAGAACCCGGTCCACTTCGACCGCGAGGCGGCCAGGGCCGCCGGCTATCGGGACGTCGTCGCGCCGCCGATGTTCTGCGTCGTCTACAGCGCCCCGGCGCTGGGGCCGGCGATGTTCGACCCCGAGGTGGGGATGAACTTCGCCGCGATGGTGCACGGCGGGCAGGAGTTCACCTGGGGTGAGCCGGCCTGCTCGGGCGACGAGATCACGACGAGCGCCAAGTGCCTCGAGATCTTCGAGAAGGACGGCAAGGGCTTCTACAGGTTCGAGACCGTCTCGGTCAACCAGGACGGCGCGGAGGTCGTTCGCGGCACCTGGACCAACATCGTCAGGGGGGTGTGAGGATGGCCAGTTTGAATCAGGGAGATCAGATCGCCGAGCTGAAGGTGACGCCGGACAAGTACCTGCCGCATCGCTACGCGGGCGCCTCGGGGGACTTCAACCCGATCCACATCGACCCCGAGTTCGCCAAGGCGGTGGGCCTGCCCAACACGATCCTGCACGGCCTCTACATGATGGGCCTGACCGCTCGCGCGGCGACGGAGGCCGCCGGTGGCGACCCCGGCTCGCTGAAACGGCTCTCGGTCCAGTTCCGCGGCATGGGTGCGCCGGAGACCGAGATCGCCGTCACCGGCACGGTCAAGGCGGTCGAGGGTGGGACGGCTGTGATCGACGTGGTGGCTGCGCAGGGCGAGAACCAGACGATTCGGAATGCGGAGGCTGAAGTAAGCCTGTAGGGGAGGGGAGGGGGGGG
>DASSXC010000047.1:0-3462 GCA_035704205.1 Solirubrobacterales bacterium
GTGATTGTCGCCTTGTGCGGTCCGGGGAATGATGTGCAGTTGGCGTTGTTGTAGTGCGGGGTGACTGTGATTGTCGTCGTCGGCCCCGGTATCGGCATGTGCGGTGTGACGTTGTACTGATGGCCTGTGTAGATGGTGCCCTGGCATTCGATCTTTTCGCCGAACATTGTTGTGGCGTTCTGACCAACGCCTGTTTCGGTCATGTCGAGTGTCACCGGACCATCCGATGTGAGCACGCCTTGCTGGGCAGAGGCAGCCGAAGCAGCGACAGCGCTCAACGCGAAGACCGCCACCAGGGCAAGCCCCAGGGCCTTGAGATTGCGAATCATCTTCCTTTTCCTTTCGATTGACTGGTTCCCCTGGTTTGGGGGATCGCCAATCGTTACGCAAAATGATGCAATACACAAGGAAAATCGAGCAAATTGCCCAGATTGCCTGGGTCTATCGAACTCGATCGTGACCGGCCCGGTGCCGGTGGCCTGCGGGGCGATGCCTGCCCTTCTTCACGCAGCGGATCTTGCCGTTGCGGCGCACCCTGCGCTTCGCCTTAGGACAACGCCGTTTGCCGTTCGCGCCCCGAGGGGAGCTCCTGCCGAACGGAGCGGGAGCCTGGCCGCTCGAAAGTGGCGAACTCGGGTCTTTCGGCGGTTGCGATCCTTCGCCGGTAGGGCACGGGCCACCGCTCGGGCCGCTGACGACGCCCAACCCGGAGGTGAGCACGTACACGTCGGAGCTGGACCAGGGGACGATTTCGGCTTCCACCTGATAGTCGCCACACAGAGGTGGACTGATCAGCGGAGCCCCATCGCCCTCCTGCAGGTGCAGTTGAAGATGGCTGAACGGCAGCTGAGGGAGCTCTGGGGCGAAGATGATCAACTGGCCACTTTCAGGGTCTGGTTCGACCCCGGCAACCTGCGTGACGGCGATCCCCAGGTCGGGATCCTCGAGCACAAAGTAGAGAGCCATCGGAGAGTCACCCGCAAAGTTCTGGAAGGGCACCGCTCGATAGACAGCTCCTCCTACTGGCTCCGCGACCAAGGGGCTTTCGACTTCGATCGTGCCGACCTTGGAAGACTCCGGGCATCCATCATCCGGGGACCCCAACAGGCTCTCGTCTTCGAGATCCGCTTCGGAGCAGCCACCAGAGCCAGACCCAAGCGTGGGAGCGGCGGCCATCCCTGGAGGCAGAGCGAGGAGAGCGTGGCGGATCTGAGAATGGGCAACGCCAGAGGCACTGGCGAGGCCTTCATCCACGACGTCCAGGGAGAAGTCAAGGCCAGTGGGGGTTTTGGCCGCTTCCGTCGTAGCCTGAACTTTCATCGAGGGCGTGAAGGCAAGTTTTCCGCAGCCGGTCAAACCCTGGGGATTCCCCAACCCATCGTGGGTCAGACTTGCGCCGAAGTCTTCGTCGCCTTCCCATGACAAGGCTTCGTAGAAGCTCGCGAGCGGCCCGTTGCATCTCGTCGGCAGGGTCAGCAAGGGCCGTTCCTGCAGGCTGACCGGGCAGAGGTCGCCAGCAGCGGTAGTACCGCAGATGCCTCGCTGAGCATCGTGGTCGGTGGACGCCGGATCGCCCCATAGTTGGAGCTCGACGCCGAAGAGATCGATGCCGTCTGGGACATCGCGCACAGCCGCGATCGGGCTGTGGGGAGGATAGGGGCTGAGGCCGATATCGACGACGAGGCTCGCTGCGCTCGCAACGCGGAAGCCGAGGCTCGCGAGCGCTCCCGGCGACGGCGCGAGGTTGAAGACCGGCGCGTCGATCGATTTGCCCGGCTCGTCGAATGAGCTGGTCGAGATTCCCACCGCGCTCCCCAGCGGGCAGTTGTTCACACCCTCCTCGATCTCGAGAAATGCGGCACGCGTGCAGCGCGGATAGGCGGTGGTGTTTCCGACAAGCCCGGGCGGGCCTTCGAGGAAGAGGTCTCGGAGTTTTCCATCGGGCTCTTCGCCATCGAGGTTGGCGGGCAGCGAAATGGTCATCGCGAAGGGATGCGAGCCGGCCTGCGTGGCGGGTGAACCGTCCTGGTCGGTGAACGTGAGGTCGAAATCATCGATCCCAAAATCCGCTCGCGCGGCCGTTGGCAGGAAGACAAGGCAGGCAAGGGCGGCCGCGAGCATCGATACGAGGCGGGTCATCCTCGGGAACTCTGACGTATTTTCCGAACCGATGTGGCCCGGAGGGCGAGGCTACGTCTCGACCGTCGTGCGGCCCCGTATCTGATTGACCAGGCGGCGCGTTTGGCGGCGCTTGCGGCGTAGCGCCCGATGCTTCTTGACCTGGCGGCGGATGTCCTCGGCGAGCTCGTGGATCGTGTGGGTCATCTCGGGGGAGGCCTCCTTGGCGTGAAGCGTCACGCCCTTGAGCCGCAGGGTCGCCTCAGCGACCTGGCTGTCGGCGATCGCCGGGTTGCGCTCCTCCCAGACGGTCACGTCGAGCGTCGCAAGCTCCGAGACCTGCCTGCCGACCCGTCTAAATCGCTTGAACACGTGCTCCTGCAGCTCGTCATCGATCTCGACGTTGCGCCCGCGCACTTCGATCCGCATGTTCAGCCTCCTTCTGGGTCTGCCTCGATGCTACGCCTATACCCGGATTGCGGCAAGAGGGATCTTGCGGAGACCTGGGCCGACTATCATCTCCTTTAGAGGGCGATCAGGACGGATTTTCGTTGCCGATGACAACCGCTGTGGATCCGCCTTTGGAATCGAGCCCTTTGACTGTCAGATCGAGGTCGAGTTTGCCTTCGGTGGTTGTGGCTGCTCCGCAGAGCCCAGATCTCGCAACGTGGATGCCGGCTAGCGTCCCTTCGAGGTCGAAGTCTTCCGCCGACGGTGTTGTGGTGACGGCATTCAGGCCCGTGAGGGCGGGTTGCGCTTTGATCGTGTAGGTGCAGACTCTGAGGGAATGGGCGGCGCTGACAAAAACTGTCAGCTGGACGCTTTTTTCGGCTGGACAGACGATGTCTGTCGTGGCGGCGAATTTGTCTTCGGAGACTTCGCCGCCGATGTTGACGACGTAGTCGCAGCCGTTCATGTCGACTGTCGACGGAAGGGTGCTTGCTTCAGTGATGGACACGCAGTTTTTATAGGACGGGGTGATTGTTGCTGTCAATTCTCCGCTGGGGATCAGTTCGTGCGGTGTGGCGTTGTATTTGTGGCCGGTGTAGGTGCTGCCTGGGCACCTGAAACTGCTACTCAGCATTGTGAAGCCATTCGCGCTTTCCGATCCTGTCTCGGTGGCGCTCAGTGTGACCGGGCCGTCCGCGCGGATGCCGACCTGGAGCTGCAGATCTTCGTCGCTGATCATCACCGCTGTGGCTTCGCCTTTGCCGTTCAGCCCTTTGACTGTCAAGTCGAGGCTGATTTTGCCTTCGGTGGTTGTGGTTTCTTCGCACGCGGCTCCGGATCGCACGACGTGGACGCCGGTGGCGGCGCCTTCGATGTCGAAGTCTTCTGTTGCCG
>DASSXC010000048.1:0-2929 GCA_035704205.1 Solirubrobacterales bacterium
AGCCGACGACGCCCTTGCGACGCTTGATCTGCAGCAGAATCTCCTCGTCGCACATGTACTGCTGCTTGCCGAAGCGGTAGCCGGCGTGGGTGGAGATCACCGGCACCTCGCTGGTGGGGTCGACCTCGTCGAGGAATTCGAAGGTCTCCTTGATTCCGGCCGGGTCCATGTGACTGAGGTCGATCATGATGCGGTTGCGGACGAGGCCGCGCACGACGGCCTCGCCGCGGGGGGTGAGCCGGTCTTTGCCGCGCTGGGGGAAGAAGAGGTCGTAGACGAAGTCCGGGGCAAAGGGAATCGCGTTCGCGTTGGTCGCCACCTGGCGGTAGAAGAGATGGGCGACGGTGACGTAACCGACACCTCTTTTCGCCAGCTCGGCGCAGTTGGCTTCGATTTCGGTGGGCGTGTCGCCGAGCAGGCAACCACCCTCGACGGCGTGCACCAGCGCGGTGGCCGAGCTCCTCTCCAGGCAGTCGTCCAACTCGGCCCGGTTGTGGACCAGGCGGATCTGCTCCGGGGGATGGCCGGCCACCTCGCGCTCGACGGTCTCGATGTCGGCGATCACTCCCGGGAAGTAGTCCGCCTCGGGGGGCGCGCCGTAGGGCTTGCTCAGGTCCATCTCCTCGAAGGGGCGGAGGTGGACCGACATCGCCAGCCGCACGTTGCCCGCCTGGAGTTTCTCCGGGTCGATCCGGTAGGTGCCGTCCCAGCTGGGATGGTTGTCGAGTTTGTTGGCGACCCTCAGCACGAGCGACCTGATGCGGTCGCGGAGCGTCGCCCCACCCCCCGCCCTCATCGCCTCGGCGGCGGTATCGGGATCCATCTCGGTGATCACCCGCATCGGGTAATGCGCGTGCAGATCGGCGATCATGGCGCGCCAGCCTAAACGAACTTAGATTGCAAAGTCAAAGCTGTGTAGTTCAGTGCGGCGACGCTATTGTGGCGTGGAGATGGTCGCCGCCGTGAAAACCGTCGCCGAAGTGCTCGCACGCCTTGAAGCGATCGATGCCGCGCTGCCGCCCAGCGACGGCGTCAAATGGTTCAACAAGCTCTACCTCGAAGTGACCCAACAGGTGGAGAAGGCGGTGCCGGCGGAGCATCAGGCGGCGCCCGGCTTCCTCGCGGCACTCGACGTGGTCTTCGCCGAACGCTACTTCGCCGCCTTCGACGCGGCCGGCAACGGCGCGAAACCGCCGGCCGGGTACCCGTTCCACGCCTGGAAGCCGCTGTTCGAGGCGCGCTTCGCGACCGGCGTCGCACCGGTTCAGTTCGCCCTGGCGGGAATGAACGCACACATCAACCACGACCTCTCGATCGTCGTCTGCGAGGCCTGCGCCGCGCGCGGGACCGAGCCGAGCGACGACGGCCCGGAGCACACGGACTACCAGTCGGTGAACGGCCTGATCGCAAAGGTGGAGAAGAAGATGAAGGTGTGGATGATGACCGGACTCCTCAAGGAGCTCGATCTGGTCTTCAACCCGGTGGACGACGTCGTCGCCGTCTGGAACGTGGAAAAGGCCCGCGACGCGGCCTGGGTCGGAGCAGAGGTGCTCTGGTCCCTGCGCAAGCTGCCGTCGTTGCGCAATGACTACGAAGCGGTGGACGACCGGGCAGTGGGCTTCGCCGGGCGAGCGCTGCTCACGCCCGTTGGGCTGGCGGGGTAGCTGCCGGGGCGCGAGGAACTGGCCGATTCGCGCCTACAATTGAGCGAGCGGGGCCATAGCTCAGCTGGAAGAGCGCCGCCTTTGCAAGGCGGAGGTCGCCGGTTCGAGCCCGGCTGGCTCCATTCTCAGTCGTCGAAGTCGAAGTCCTTCGGCGGTTTCTGCTCGAACCAGAGCTGGTCGTCCTCGGGGGTCTCCTCGAGGAAGTCCGGGGTCTCCTCGAGCACGTCCTCCTCGCGGTCGGAGTCCGGCTGCTGCTCGGGCTCTGGCGCCGGCTCCGCCTCGGGCTCGAAGACGGCGGACTCTTCCTCCTCGTCCTCGGCCTCGCTCGGCGCCTCCAGCGCCTGGTCAAGCTCGTCGGAGAGGCGCTTCTCGTCCCAGAAGTCGTCGTCCTCCTCGTACTCGTCCTGGTCGTCGATGAGCTCTTCCTCCGCAGCCGTTTCGGGCGCGGAGGAGGCGAGCTCCTCCTCGACGTCGTACATCTCGGTTGGCTGCTCAGCGATCGCCTCGCGCTCCTCGGTGGTCGGACCGGTCGAGATCTCCGCTTCCGGCGTGGGCTCGGGCTCGGGCACCGCGGCCGCCTCCGGCACGGCCTCGTGTTCCATCGCCGGCGACTCCTCCTCGGCGGGCGCCTCGGCCTCGGGCGCGCTCTCCTCCTGGGTGGACGGCGGTGCCTCCTGCAGGTCGGCGATCTGGGCGCGAGGGGCGGGGCGGCTCGATTCCTCGTCGACCTCGGGCTGGGTCATGAACTGAGTCGGCGCCTCGGCAGCCGCATCGGGCGCCGATCCCTCGCCGCCAGGCCGCTCTGCAGCGCCAAACGCCTCGTCCTCGAGCTGCTTCAGCTCGGAGTCGTCGGCGCCGTGCTGGCGCTTCAGCTCCAGGTGCTCTTTGATCGCGTCGTCGAGAATGCCCATCGGAATCCCTGGGGAAGCTAAAGACTATGCGGTTATTCTTGCTCTTGCGAGGGCCCTGGGACGATCCTCCCACCCACGCACGCGGGGCTATAGCTCAGTTGGAAGAGCGCCTGGATCGCACCCAGGAGGTCGCCGGTTCGAGTCCGGCTAGCTCCACTCGAGATTGTGTTAGCTCAGTACAGGACGTTGGGGAACCATCCGCCCTGTGGCTCGCGGTATTCGCCCATGGTCATTAGGTTCATCGGCTTGACGAGACGCAGCCCCTCGCTCAACCCCCACGGGAACACACCCGAGCGCAGAGGAACAAGGAACGCGAGCGGGTCATCCCCGATCGCCGCACCGCCGACCAGCAAT
>DASSXC010000049.1:0-6415 GCA_035704205.1 Solirubrobacterales bacterium
CGAAGGGCGGCAAGGTCGGCCTCTTCGGCGGCGCCGGCGTCGGCAAGACCGTTCTGATCCAGGAGCTGATCCGCTCGATCGCCGAGGAGCACGAGGGCCTCTCGGCCTTCTGCGGCGTCGGCGAGCGCTCGCGCGAGGGCAACGACCTCTGGCTCGAGATGAAGGAATCGGGCGTCATCGACCGGACGATGCTCGTTTTCGGCCAGATGAACGAGCCTCCGGGTGCCCGCCTGCGGGTTGCGCTCTCGGGATTGACGATGGCGGAGTACTTCCGCGAGCAAGGCGGTCAGGACGTGCTGCTGTTCATCGACAACATCTTCCGCTTCGTGCAGGCGGGCTCCGAGGTCTCGGCGCTGCTCGGCCGAATGCCCTCTGCGGTCGGCTACCAGCCGACGCTGGAGACCGAGATGGGCGAACTGCAGGAGCGGATCAGCTCGACCGAGCGCGGCTCGGTCACCTCGGTGCAGGCGGTCTACGTCCCCGCCGACGACCTCACCGACCCGGCCCCGGCGTCGGTGTTCGCCCACCTCAACGCGACCACCACGCTCTCGCGGGCGATCTCCGAGAAAGGGATCTACCCGGCGGTCGACCCGCTCGACTCGACCTCGACGATCCTCAAGCCAGACGTCGTCGGCGAAGAGCACTACCGCACGGCGACCGAGGTTCAGGAGGTGCTGCAGCGCTACAAGGAGCTGCAGGACATCATCGCCATCCTCGGCATCGACGAGCTCTCCGACGAGGACAAGCAGACGGTCTCCCGCGCGCGCAAGATCGAGCGCTTCCTCAGCCAGCCGTTCTTCGTCGCCGAGCAGTTCACCGGCCGCAGCGGCGAGTACGTGCCGGTTGCCGAGACCGTACGCGGCTTCCGCGAGATCCTCGACGGCGAGCACGACGACCTCTCCGAGGGAGCCTTCTACATGCAGGGCTCGATCGACCAGGTCACCGAGAACGCCGGAGCAGCGGCGGCCGCGTAGATCCAGCATGGCCGGCGAAACCAAATTCGAGGTCGAGATCCTCACCCCCGAGGGGGAGGTATTCAGCGGCGAGGTGAGCCAGGTCTCGACCCGCACGGCGGCAGGCGAGATCGGCATCCTCGCCAACCACGCCCCTTTGCTGGCCGCGCTGAAGCCGGCCGAGCTGCGGCTCTTCGACGGCGGTGGCGAGCCGAAGCGCTACGCCCAGGCGCACGGCTGGCTGCAGGTCTTCGGCAACCACGCTCGCCTGCTGGTCGAGGAGGCGCTGGCGCCGGAGGAGCTCGATGCGAGCACGCTGAAAGATCAGCTCGCCGACGCCGAGCAGCGTCTCTCCGACGCCGAAGACGGCAGCGGCGAACAGCGCCGGGCGCAAAAAGACCGGGATCGAGCCGAAGCCTTTCTCGCCATCGCCAACGGGTGAGGGAGCCGATGCCGCTCCGCGGGAATTGATGCACCTCGCTTCGCTCGGAGCAAATGACCTGCGCGGGCTTCGCCCGCGCGAGAGACAGATTGCATATCGCCGCTTCGCGACATTCCCGCGGAGCGGCATCGGCTCCCTCTTCGGACCCCCTGCCTCGCGAGCGATTCGATGAGCGACGAGCTGGTGGCGCTTGCTACGCGATTGATTGGCTACGACACGTCTGAGCCGGATGGGGTGCTGGAAGCGGCTGGGTTCGTCGAGGGGTGGTTGGACGCGCGGGGGATCGAGGTTTCCACTGACGAGGTGCGGGGGCTGCCCGTGCTGAAGGCAGAGGTCGGGCCGGAGGATGCGCCGACCGTCGTGCTGCACGGGCATCTGGATGTCGTTCCAGGGCTGGCGGGACAGTTCAACCCCGAGGTGGACGGCGATCGGCTCTACGGGCGCGGCGCCTATGACATGAAGGGGGCGCTGGCGGCGATGTTGCTGACCACGGCGGCGATGCGGGAGCAGGAGCGGGTGCGGGTTCGGCTGGGCATCGTCGGCGACGAGGAGTCCGAGGAGGAAGTCGACCGGGGAAGCGATCGCCTGGTCGACAGCGGCTTCATCGGCGACTTCGCGATCACCGGCGAGCCGACCGATCTGCACATCGGGGTCGAGGCGAAGGGGGTCCTGGCCCTGCGGCTGGAGATCAGCGGCGTCGCCGCCCACGGCGCGACGCCCTGGCTCGGCGACAACGCCGTGCTCAAGGCGCACGACGTTTTCCGCAGTATCGAGTCGCTACCGTTTGCCAGGCACAGCTCGGAGCTGTTCGACCGCCCCTCGATCAACCTTGGCCGGATCCTGGGCGGCGACGCGCTCAACAAGGTGCCTGACCGATGCGCGATCGACGTCGACATCCGCTACCTGCCCGACCAGGACCCCGAGACCGTGCTCGAGCAGGTGCGGGGTCTTCCCGATGCCAAGGTGACGCCGCTCTTCACGCGGCCGCCGGCGGTGGTCGAGCGCGACTCTCCCTTCGTTCTCGGCCTGCGCGAGGCGGCCTCCGCGCACCACGATGGCGAGCCGATGAGCGTCGGGCGGGACGGAGCTTCCGATGCCGTCTCCTTCCTGCGGGTGGGTGTGCCGGCGGTGGAGTTCGGCCCGGCCGGAGAGGGTCATCACGGCCCCTCCGAGTGGGTCTCGGTTTCCTCCCTGGTGACGTACCGCGAGGCCCTGGAAGCGTTCCTGCGGGCGATCCCCGACCGGCTGGAAGCGTGATCCGAGGGCGATGATCGAGGAGCCATTCAAGAAGCCGCCGCCGACAGGGGACTTCGAGCCGCCGCCGAAGCCGAAGCGCTACTGGTGGCGCTTCGTCCTCGCCTCGTTCGTGATCGTGGTGGCGAGCGCCGCCGCGGTTGCCGCCAGCGGTCTGATCTATATCGAAAGCATCGCCAACGCCCTCTCGCACAACGACAAGCTGCAGAACAAGGTCGAGCGCTTCCTCGCCCAGACCAACGGCGGCGAGGCGCAGAACATCCTCATCCTCGGCTCCGACAAACGGGCCGGCGACGAGGAAGAAGCCGGTCGCTCCGATACGACGATCCTGCTCCGGCTCGATCCCGACAACGAAGCGATCGCCCTGATGTCGATTCCGCGCGACCTCAAGGTCGAAATCCCCGGTGTCGGCACGGAAAAGTTCTCCTCTGCCTACGCCTACGGTGGCCCGAAGCTGACCCTGCAGGTGGTCAAGGAACTTACCGGCCTGCAGATCAACCACATCGTCAACGTCGACTTCCTCGGTTTCGTCCGCGCCGTCTACGCGATCGGTTGCGTCTACGTCGACGTCGACCGCCGCTACTACCACTCGAACGTGGGCGTGCCGCCCTCCGAACAGTATTCGGAAATCAACGTGCAGCCGGGGTATCAGCTGATGTGCGGCAAACGGGCGCTGGAGTACGTGCGCTACCGCCACACCGACACCGACATCGTCCGCGCCGCCCGCCAGCAGGACTTCCTCAGCGCCGCCCGCCAGCGGGTGCCGATCGCCGACCTGGTCCTCGGTCGCAACGACCTGATCGAAATATTCACCGAGTACACGACCTCTGACATCAGCGACAAAGAGACGATGCTCGAGGTGATGAAGCTGTTCATCGCCTCGCGCAACGCGGAGATCAACGAGGTCGACTTCCCGGCGGAACTGGGGCCAAGCTACGTCTACGCGTCCTCCGGCGCGATCGAAGAAGCGGTCGACCGCTTCCTCGGGATCGAAGCGAGCGGCGGCCCCCGTGGATCGCTCGACGAAGGCGACGGGGAGAGGAGCACGAGCGCGAAGAAGCGGGGCAAGGGCAAGGGGGAGGGCGAGAAGCAGAGGCGCAAGCCGAAGCCGAAGCCGAAGCTGAAGGCCAAGCCCCCGGGCAGCGACGGGCTCCTCGCGGCCGGCGAAGCCGGCGAGGCCGAGGCGAAGGTCGTCGCTCGCAAGGTCGGCGGTGGCTTCCCCGTCTTCTACCCGAGCCGCCTGCCCTCGGGCGCCGCCTACGAGGAAAGCAACCCCGAACTGCACATCCAGGACCCGCGCGTCTACCACTTCAAGGACAGCGACGGCGACCGCCACGGCGCCTACCGGATGGTGCTGACGCTGGAACTGCCCGACGGGGTCCACTACTTCGGCGTGCAGGGGATCCAGGGCTGGAGCGATCCGCCCCTGCTCAGCGGTCCGAGCATCACCCAGACGATCCGTGGCCGCGAGTACGAGATCTTCCTCGACGGCGACCGGGTGCGGCTGGTCGCCTGGCACCGGGGCGACAACACCTACTGGGTGGCGAACAGCCTGCTGCGCGTGCTCACCAGCGATCAGATGATCGGCATGGCGCGGTCGGCGAGGGTGATGATCCCGAACAAGAAGCCAACCAGGAAGCGAGGGAGCGGGCAAGGATGACGCAGAGCAAGGAGCCAATCGGCGTTGTGGGGGTGGGGTGGGTCGGCCTGGTGACGGCGGCCTGCTTCGCCGAGCTCGGACACCCGGTGGTCGCCCGCGACATCCTCCCCGAGAAGGTCGCGGCGCTCGCGCGCGGAGAGCTGACGATCCACGAGCCTGGTCTCGACGAGCTGGTCGCTCGCAATGCCGAGCGGCTCACCTTCACCACCGAGATGGACGAGTTGCTGGGAGCGGCGCGGCTGCTCTTCGTCTGTGTCGACACCCCGCCGACCTATTCGGGAGACGCGGACCTCGGGCGCGTGATGTCCGTGGTCGACGAGCTGCGTGGTGACTCGAGTCACGCGCTCGTGATGAAGTCGACGGTGCCGGTCGGCACGGGTCACAAGGTTCAGCGGGAGCTGAGCGAGACCGGCTATGCGTCCTGCCCGGAGTTCCTCAAGGAGGGCTCGGCGATAGACGACTTCATGCACCCGGATCGGGTGGTGATCGGCTCGGATCCTGGCAACCGGTGGGTCGCCGACCTCGTCGAGAAGGTCTATGAGCCGCTCGGAGGAGAGCTGGTGCGCACCGATGTCCCCAGCGCCGAGATGATCAAGCTCGCCTCGAACACCTTCCTCGCGACCAAGATCTCCTTCATCAACGAGATCGCCAACGTCTGCGAAGAAGTGGGCGCGGACGTCTCGGAGGTCGCCCGAGGCATGGGTCTCGACGATCGAATCGGACCGAAGTTCCTGCAGGCCGGGTTGGGCTTCGGGGGGAGCTGCTTCGGGAAGGACGTCTCGGCCCTGCGCAAGCTGGCCGCCAACAGCGGCTACCACTTCCAGCTGCTCAACGCGGTGGTGGAGGTCAACGAGCTGCAGAAGCGGCGCGTCGTGCACAAGCTCAAAGAGCACCTCGGCCCGTTGGTGGGGAGGCGGGTCGCGCTGCTGGGCCTCTCCTTCAAGCCCGAGACCGATGACATGCGGGACGCGGCGAGCCTCGTCCTCGCCGCTCGGCTCGAGGGCGAGGGGGTGAGCGTGATCGCCTATGACCCCGTGGCCCGGGAGCGGGCGGCGGAATTGTTGCCAGGCGTCGAGATGGCGGCCTCCGCCATCGGCGCTCTCGACGGGGCCGATGCGGCGGTTCTGGTGACCGAGTGGAGCGAGTTCGCGGAGCTCGATTGGACCGTTGCGGCGAGCAGGATGGCGCGGCCGCTGCTGATCGACGGTCGCAACTTCCTCGATCCGCGGACGCTCCGTGCGGCGGGCTTTGAATATGAGGGAATGGGTCGGGCAGCTGAGGGCGCCGTCGCGCCGGTTGCAGCTGACTGATCGATGCAGGCGATTGTCCTAGTTGGCGGCGAAGGGACCCGACTTCGTCCCCTCACCAACACCACCCCCAAGCCCGCGCTGACCCTGGTCGACCGGCCTTTCCTCGCCTACATGATCGAGTGGCTGGCGGGTCACGGGGTGACCGAAGTCGTCCTCGCCTGCGGCTTCCTGCCCGACGTGCTGCGCGAGGCGCTGGCGGGCGAGGAGGAGCGGGCGGGGGCGAGGATCCGCTACGTGGTCGAGCCCGAGCCGCTCGGCACCGCCGGCGCGATCCGCTACGCCGCCGACGCGCTCGGCACGGATCTCGACGAGCGCTTCCTGGCGCTGAACGGCGACGTGCTCACCGACCTCGACCTGAGCGCGCTGCTGGAGGCGCACGGGGGGCAGGGCGCGACCGCGTCGATCGCCCTGCACGCGGTCGAGGACTCG
This sequence comes from Solirubrobacterales bacterium, assembly GCA_035704205.1. Lineage (GTDB taxonomy): Bacteria > Actinomycetota > Thermoleophilia > Solirubrobacterales > 70-9 > VRUE01. The sequence goes on from DASSXC010000049.1 coordinate 6,049, forward strand.
GCGGCCTTCGGCCTGGTCGAGCGCGGCGAGCGCGGCGAGGTGCTGGCCTTCCTCGAGAAGACCGGCGAGCGCCGGCCGGGCGAGGTGAACGCCGGGATGTACGTGCTCGAGCGTTCCGTGCTCGACCTGATCCCCGCTGGCCAGAACGTCTCGATCGAGCGCGACGTATTCCCCCGCCTGGCCGGCGAGGGCCTGTACGGGCTGCGCCTCGACGGCTACTGGGTGGACATCGGCACGCCGGAGCGCTATCTCCAGGCCAGCTGGGACATCCTCGAGGGCCGGGTGGCGACGCGGGTCGAGCCGAGCGGGCCGGGCCTGCTGATCGATCCGGGGGCGGAGGTCGACAGCGAGGCTACGGTCGGGCCGC
>DASSXC010000050.1:0-4187 GCA_035704205.1 Solirubrobacterales bacterium
GATCGCGACCGGGCCGGCTTCGACTTTGACCGCCTGGGAGAGCGGCGCGCGGTCGAGCTCGCGGCGGCGGAGCTGGGCCCGCACCCTTCCGAGCAGCTCACGCACCGAGAAAGGCTTGGTGACGTAGTCGTCGGCGCCGACCTCGAGGCCGACCACCTTGTCGACCTCGGCGTCCTTGGCGGTGAGCAGGATGATCGGCACCGCGCTGCGCGAGCGCACGTCGCGGCAGATGTCGAGCCCGCTCGGGCCGGGCATCATGATGTCGAGGATCAGGAGGTCGTAGGGGATGCCGTCGCCCACCCGCTCGGTCGCCTCGTCGCCGTCCGCCACCGGGGTCACCTCGAAGCCCTCCTGGGCGAGCGCGTAGCCGACCGAGTCGCGCACCGAGGGCTCGTCGTCGGCGATCAGGATGCGGCCGCTGCTCATCTCGCTCTCCTCATCGTCATGCCACCAGGGTCGGATTGGGTTGGGCGATCGGCAGGCGGACCCAGAAGGTGCTGCCCTCGCCCTCGACCGAGTGGGCGCCGATCTCGCCGCCCATCACGCTGACCATGCGCCTGGCGATCGCCAGGCCGAGGCCGAAGCCTTCCTGTTTGCGCGACTCGTCGCGCCGGTAGAAGCGCTCGAAAACGCGCTCTATCTCCGCCTCGGGAATACCTGGGCCCGTATCGATCACCTCCAGCACCACCTCTCTCTCGCCGTCGCGGCGGCCGCGAACGGTAACGCGCCCGGGCAGCGGCGTGTGCTTGAAGGCGTTGGTGAGCAGGCCGACCAGCACCTGCCGCAGCAGGGTCGGGTCGCCTTTGGCGGCGAGATCGGCGTCGACCTCGGTGGAGAGCTCGATGTGCGAGGGGGTCTCGACCGCTTCGACCGTGTCGGCGATCGCCGCGGCGACGTCGACCACCTCGGTCTCGCCCGCGCCGAGCGACTCGACCCGCGCCAAGGTGAGCAGGGAGCGGGTCAGGCGGTTCATCCGCTCGGCGTCCTCGGCGAGGCGGCCGAGGAAGTGGTCGAGCGCGTTGGGATCGTCCTTGGCGCCCTCCTGCAGGACCTCGATCGCGCTGGAGATGCCGGCCAGCGGGTTACGCAGCTCGTGGGCCGCATTGGAGATGAAATCCGCTTCGGCCAGCTCGCGGCGCATCTCGTCGGTGCGGTCGCGGGCGACGACCAGGACCGCCCGCTCTTTGGGCAGCGAACGGGCGGTCATCGCGTAGGCCCGATCGCCGATCCGCAACGCCGGATGGGCGGCAAAGCCCACCTCCGCGGCGCGCTTCAGATGGGGCGCGATCGACTCCGGCGGGCTGCCGGCGGGATCGAGCAGCTTCGCGGCGGCGCGGTTGGAGAAGCGCACCGCGCCGTCCTCGTCGAGCACGATCACCGCGTCGGTGAGGCCGTCGAAGATCGCCTGCAGCTTGTTGCGGTCGGCGGTGAGGACGCCGACGCTCTCCTTCAGCGAGGCCCGCATCGAGTCGAGCGAGCGAGCCAGGTCGCCGATCTCGTCGCGACCTCCGGCGTCCAAGGGCACATCGAAGTCGCCGGCGGCGAGTTTGCCCGCGGCCCGCGAGAGGCGCGTCACCCGGTGGGAGGTGCCGACCGCGATCAGGAAGCCGGCGAGGATGCCCAGGGCGATCGCGGCGAGAACCGCCCGCGGGCGGTCGCCGAACAGGTAGACGACGCCCGCGGTCAGGAGGGTGACGGCGGCGAAGGCGCCGACCAGCCAGAGACGCAGGCCTATCCGTTTCATGAGGAGGTACTAACACAATGCCCACCCGGGTGCCCGCGCGCATCCGATATCGACCCCCCTCCGGCGTGGTCGATATCGGATGCGCGAAATCGAGGGGCTCGCATGGGAGAATCGGCGCATGAGGACGCTGGTCTTCATCCCCGCCTGGAACGAGGCGGACTCGGTCGCGGCGGTAATCACCGACGTGCGCCAGCGGCTGCCCGAGGCCGACCTGCTGGTGGTCGACGACGGGTCGACCGACGCCACGGCGACGCGGGCCGCCGAGGCTGGAGCAACCGTCGCCTCGCTGCCCTTCAACCAGGGGCTGGGCGCGGCGCTGCAGACCGGCTACCTCTACGCCCTGCGCGAGGGCTATGACTTCTGCGCCCACCTCGACGCCGACGGCCAGCACCCGCCGAGCGAAGTGGGGCGGCTGCTGGCGGAGGTCTACGAGGACCGCGCCGACCTCGTCATCGGCTCGCGCTACCACGCGAAGGCGGGCGAAGGTGGAGAGCTGGCCAGCGGCGAGGACTACCGGCCGACGCTCTCGCGACGGATCGGCACCAGCGTCTTCCGCTTCTTCCTCACCCTGGCCACGCGGCAGCGCTTCACCGACACGACCAGCGGCATGCGGGCGGCGAACCGGCGGGTGATGAGGCTGTTCAGCGAGAACTACTCACCCGACTTCGCCGAGATCGAGTCGCTGCAGCTCGCCGTGCGCCAGGGCCTGCGGGTCGAGGAGGTGCCGGTGCGGATGCTCGAGCGGACCGGCGGCGCCTCCTTCCTCACCCCTGTGCGCTCCGCCTTCTTCATCTTCAAGGGACTGATCGTGCTGCTGGTCGGCCAGTTCCGTCCGAGGACCGAACGATGACCGCGCTGCTGGCCGCTGCCGCACAGGACCCCAAGGTCCACCTGACCTCGCAGACGCGGATCCTCGCCGCGCTGATCGCGATCGCCTTCATGCTGATGATCCTCGAGCTGATCCGGCGCGACCGCCTGCAGGAGCGCTACAGCGTGGTCTGGTTCGTCGCCGGCCTGGTGATGCTGGTCGGCGCCGCCTTCCCCGGCCTCCTGGGACTCGTCGCCGACGCGATGGGCGTCCGCGACACCAACGTCGCCCTCTTCTCGCTGATCCTCCTCTTCCTGCTCGGCCTGGCCCTCAACTTCAGCGTGATCATGTCCCGCCAGGCCGCCCAGATAACCAGGCTGGCCCAGGAGCGGGCGCTGGAGAAGGCCCGGGAGCCGGCGCCGCCGAAGCGCAACGGCGATGAGCCGACCAGCGCTCGCCAGGAGGTTCAGGGCTGATCCGAACGCCGCGGAATTTCGTCCTCGTGATCGAGAAGGAATTTGGCCAGGTATACGGCCCCACAGAGGAGACAAAGTAGTTCGACGGCTCCTCCCCCGTCCGGCGAGAGGTTGGCGATGTGGACGATGACAGAGATAACGACCATCCCTGCCAGGAAGGCGATGAACCGGGTGATGAACCCTTTGGGCATGTCTGGCATCGTCAACCCCCTTGCAATATTTTGTCGACGAAGACAAGAAGTATAGTAACGACTACGCCGCAGACGAACCCTGCGGCCGTCATCCATTCGACTCGGTCGGGCGGAAATCTCCAAAGCACCGTGGCGGCACGGAAGCCGCCCGCCGAGACACCGGTGATGACGACGATCGTTCCGGCGCTGGCCGAGACGGCCTCCGTCAGGGTCGCGAACGTGAGTACGTCGGGGACTGCCACCGGCATAGCTCGACCCTAGGAGACCGAAACGCACGTGTGGCGCGCTGAAAGTGACTTTTGTGTGCCGCCTTCGGCGAGGGAATCAGCCGAGAACGGCGGCCAGCCTGAACGAGAGCGCCTCTAGGGCCAGCTCCTCGGAGACGTTGAGGTCGAGGCGGCGGCGGGTGTCCTGGACCAGCTCGGCGGCCTGGCGGGCGCGGTTGGGGTCTAGATCGGCTGCCACGGGCTGAAGCTGCGGCAGGCGATCGCGGTTGTAGGCGACGTCGGCGGCGCCCGAGGCGGTGGCGGCGAGGTCGCGGAACCAAGCGACGGTGAGGTTTAGGCCAAGGTCGAGAAGTTCGGTCCGCCGGCGGCGGCCGGCGCGTTTCGCGGCGTCGGAAATGTCGCGTGCGGAGCGTTTGAGGCCGGCGTCCTTGTCGGCCTCGAGCGCTTTGCGGGCTGCGGCTTCGGCATCCTCACCGGCGGTCTCGGCGATTTCGAGCAGGCGGCGCCAGGGGGCGGGCGGCCCGCCCGCCCCTCCCCATCCGATCGCGAGAGCCCGCAGCTCCCGGCCAGGATCGCTAAGCAGGAAACGAGCAAGGTCGAGGTCACCCGCAGAAAGGCGAGTTGCTGCGGCCAGCTCGTCTGGGTCGCCAGCGGGAAGCGCAGCTTCAATGGCCTCAACTGGCAGCGGCGCAAAGTCGACCGGCTGACAACGCGAAGCGATCGTCTCCAGCAGCGCCGCCG
>DASSXC010000051.1:0-8767 GCA_035704205.1 Solirubrobacterales bacterium
AGTTCGCTGCCGCCGAGACGTGGCCGGAAGGGGTCACGGTCGAGTGCGTCGACACCGGCCTCGACACGCCGACCGGGGGGCGGATCGCATTGCTGGCCGATCGCCTTGACACCGGCACGTTCTGCGCGACCTACGCCGACGGTGTCGCCGACATCGATCTCGACGCCTTGCTCTCGTTCCATGCCGAGCACGCCGGTTCGGCGACGATGACGGTGGTGCGGCCGCATTTGCAGTGGGGGGTCGCTGAGCTGGGAGAGGGCGGCCAGGTCGAGGGTTTCACCGAGAAGCCACGCAGCGACCACTGGATCAACGGCGGCTTCTTCTGCTTTGAGCCGGGTGTGTTCGGCTACCTCGACGAAGACAGCGTGCTCGAGCGGGAGCCCTTGGCGAGGCTCGCTGCCGATGGCCAGCTGCACGCCCACCGCCACGAGGGCTTCTGGGATTGCATGGACACCTACAAGGACGCTGTGGTGCTCAACGATCTCTGGGAGGCCGGCGAAGCCCCCTGGCAGGCGCTGGCCGAGGGGGCGAAGTGAGCATCTCGCTGGTCAGCGGGGCCCACGGCTTCGTCGGATCCCACCTGGCGAAGGCGCTGCTGGAGCGCGGGGACGCGGTCCGGGTGCTGGATCGGCCCGCCCCGCGGCTTGCCGACGTCGGCGGCGAGCGGATCTCCGGGCTCGATCTGCTCGGCATGCGCGACGAGGTCGAGCTCGTCGAGGCGGACCTGCGCGACGCCGAGGCGGTGGCGGCGGCGGTGGACGGTGTCGACTCCGTCTTCCACCTCGCGGCCCAGACGATCGTCGGCGTCGCCCGCGAATCGCCCCTGGAGACGCTCGAGGTCAACGTGCGCGGCGCCTGGAACGTCTTCGAAGCCTGCCGGGTGCATCAGGTCGAGAGAATCGTCTTTGCATCCTCCGACAAGGCCTACGGCTCCAGTCCGGAGCTGCCCTACCGCGAGGACTTTCCCCTCCGGGCGGCCTACCCGTATGACGCGAGCAAGGCCGCGGCCGACACGATCGCCCGCAGCTACGCCAGCGCTTACGGCCTGCCCTTGGCGGTCACCCGCTTCGCCAACATCTACGGCGGAGGCGACCTCAACTTCTCCCGACTGATCCCCGAGACCGTGGTCGCGGTGCTCGACGGCAGGCCGCCGGTGATCCGCTCCGACGGCAGCCCCGAGCGCGACTTCCTCCACGTCGAGGACGCCGTCTCGGCGTATCTGGCGATCGCCGGGGCGCTCGCCGACGGCGCCGCGGGGGAGGCTTTCAACGCCGGCGGTGAGCGTCCCCACTCGGTGCGCGAGGTGGTCGAGCTGATCGCCGCGGCGGCGGGAGCTGGGATCGCGCCCGATTTTCAAGGGACGGGCAAGCCCGATGGCGAGATCGACCGTCAGTTCGTCGATTCGAGCAAGTTGCGGGCGTTGACCGGCTGGCAGCCGAAGGTCGAGCTCGGCGAGGGCCTCCGCCGTACGCTCGACTGGTATCGCGAGCACCCAGACGCTCGACCGGGCTAGGCTGATCTGCCATGTGCGGGCGCTTCACGGTCACGGCCAAGGACACGAAGACGATCGCCGATCGGTTCCAGGTCGAGCTGGAACGCTCGCTGGAGCGCAACTCGTCCGGCGAGGCGCCGCCGCCGTCGAAAGAGCGGGTGAAGAAAGCCGAGTCGGGCCTCGGCCGCTTCAACGTCGCGCCCACCCAGGAGGTGTTGACGGTGCGGTCCTCGCCGGATCCTGAGGAGGCGGCAGAGGGCGAGCGCGAGGCACGGCTGATGCGCTGGGGCCTGGTACCGCGCTGGGCCAAGGACCTCAAGGTCGGCTACCGGATGATCAACGCGAAAGCCGAGAACCTCGACTCGAGCCGCGCCTACGCGCCCCTCGTCGGCAAGTTCCGCCACCGTTGCCTGATCGTCGCCGACGGCTTCTACGAGTGGATGGTGGCGGAGGATCCCAAGCAGCCGCGCCAGCCCTGGCGCTTCACCGTCGACGGTGGTGAGCCATTCGCCTTCGCCGGGCTCTGCACGCGCAAGGAGTGGGAGGACGCTGAGGACCGTGGCTTCGAGGACGGCTGGCTCTACAGCTGCACGATCGTCACCACGACTCCCAATCAGGTCGTCGCGCCGGTCCACGATCGGATGCCGGTGATCCTGCCCAGCGCCGACGCGGAGGCGGCCTGGCTGCGGCCCGACCTGAGCGCCGAGGACGCGATCGCGATGTGCGCTCCGCTGCCCGCTGCGCGGATGGAGGGCGCACCCGCCAATCCGAAGCTGAACAAGGTCGGCAAAGGGATCGAAGGACCGGAGCTGCTCGTCGCGCCTAGCGGCTGAGCGTGCCGGCGGTGCGCACAGCTGCCTTGCCCGCCCCGGTCTCCAGCGTGCAGGAGACCTCGACCGAGACCTGGCCCGAGCTTCGCCAGAAGCTGGCGAAGCCGAGCGCCAGCGGCTCCTGCAGGCGCCCCTCGGGGAGCCCCCATTGCCACTCCTGCGAGTTGGTGCGGTGCGGTTGCCAGCTGACCACGACGCCCGGCAGGTCGGTGAAGGTCGAGAAGGCGTCGCCCATTTCCAGCGAGGCGAATTCGGCGCCTTGGATCGGCAACCTGATCCCAACGCTCTCGGGAACCTCCTGCTTGGTCAGGTTGTATTCGCCGCTGGAGCGGGGGAAGGCGCCGCGGCTGTTGACCGTGCGCCCGAGTTCGGCGCCGCCGCCGCTCATCCGGCAGCGCACCCGCGCCTGTCCGACCGCCGAGCCGGCCTCGACCCTCAGCACCGAGGTGGCGCGGAAGACCCGTTCGCCGTTGATGTTGTCTTCGGTGACCCGTAGCCCGCCCTCTCCAAGCTGCATCGAGCCGCCACCGGGGATCGCCGCCGCCGGCGAGTCCGGGATCGGCGCCCGCGCCACCCATTCGATCTCGACCGAGCTGCCGCCCACCTCGTCGGTCGCCAACGCCGCCGCCGCAAGGGTCGCGATCAACCCGATTGCGATCACCACCAGCGCCCCCCGCGGCGGGCGGGTATACGTGCCAACGTCCATGACGCGCCCGGCAGGATTCGAACCTGCGGCCTCCGCCTCCGGAGGGCGGCGCTCTATCCAGCTGAGCTACGGGCGCTTGGCAACCAGCTTATCCTCGCGGCCCATGGATCTCTCGGTGGCTTTTCTCGGCACGGGCGGCGCCGTGCCTTCGGCGCGGCGCAATACCGCCAGCGTGCTCGTCACGCGTGGCGGCGAACGGCTGCTCTTCGATTGCGGCGAGGGGACGCAGCGGCAGATGCAGCGTTCGCTGGGGCTGGTCCAGGTCGACGCGATCCACTTCACTCACTTCCACGCCGACCATTTCCTCGGCCTGCCCGGCTTGCTGAAAACCTATGACCTGACCGAGCGCGAGCGGCCGCTGACGATCTACGGCCCACGTGGGCTGCGCGACCTGATCCAAAGCCTGAGTCGGGTGATCGGCCGGGTCGGCTACAGGGTCGATCTGGTGGAAATAGAGCCCGGTGACGCGATCCCGATCGACGGCGGCGAGATTCGCTCCTTCCCGGTCGAGCACGGCGTGCGCGCCTTCGGCTACGCACTCGACGAGGCGGAGCGACCGGGCCGTTTCGACCCCGAGACCGCCAAGCGCCTTGGCGTCGAGGAAGGGCCCGACTTCGCCAACCTGCAGCGCGGCGAATCGGTTCAGGGCGCGCTCGGCCCGGTCAATCCGGGCGATGTGATGGGAGAGGCTCGGCCGGGACGCAGGGTCGTGCTCACCGGCGATACCGCCCCCTGTCACGCCACGGTCGAGGCTGCCCACGGCGCCGACCTGCTCATTCACGACGCCAGCTTTGCCGAGGAGGAGGCCCAGCGCGCCGCCGAGACCGGCCACTCGACCGTCGGTCAGGCCGCCGCGGTCGCGCGCGAGGCCGAGGTCAAGCTCCTGGCCCTGGTCCACATCTCTTCGCGCTACCACGTGGGCAAGGTGCTGGAGGAGGCGCGCGAAGTGTTCGATGCCGTCGTCGCGCCGCGCGACTTCGACCTGGTCGAGCTTCCCTTCCCGGAGCGCGGCGAGCCCCTTCTCACCCCCAACGGCACTCGTGAGCGGGGCGAGTCCGACTAGCGGTAGCAGGCCCTTACGTAGTCCTCGGCCTGGTCGCGGTCGAGTGATTCCAGGCCGAGGATCGCGCGTAGTTTTCCAATCGCCCTGCGGGCGGGCCGCGGAGCGACGATGTCGCGTTCGGACTTCAGATCCGCTTCGGCTTTACGCGTAATCATCCGGGTCAACGGGGGGTCCTCGAGCTCCTCGCCGGCCGGATCCTCGAAGAGTCGATCGGCGATGAAGCAAAAGGCGTGAACCGCTGCCCTCTGCGTGGCGGGGAAGTATTCGGCGAAGCCATAGGCGTCGTAGCTCTCGCTCTCCGAAGCCGCGGTTTGAAAATCACCCAGCACCTCCTCGTATTCGCTGACGGCGCTGCCCCTGGCGATGCCCGTGTCCACACCGGCGCTCTCTCCCTCCTCGCCACAGCCGACAGCCGCGATTGCCGTCGCGGCCAACGCTCCCAGCAGAAGACCGGTGCAAAGCGGGCCTCTGAGCTTCGTGGTCGGACGCCGCAAGGCAGGGCTGCCTAGCCGTAGCAGGCTTTGGTGTAGCGCTTCATCGAGCCGACATCGAAGGTCGCCGGGTGCACCGCGGCTTCGAGTTTCTTCATCGCGGTGTCGAGCGCCGTGAGGTAGACGTCGTTGAGCCCGTCGGCGGCATTGCCTCTGATCCTGTTGATCGCCCAGCGCACCTTGCCGAGTTTCCAGGCTTCGTGGTACGCGCCCATCTGCCAGGCGAATTTGCAGAACTCACGGAGCACCGGCCATTCGCCCGGGTTGAGGCCCTTCGCGCGTCGCACCGCGTCGTAAGCCCGGTCCGAGAGCGCGGCGCGCTTGAGGCCGTGGAGCACTTCGTCATAGCTCTGGCCGCTGTCCGCGCCCGCATCGCTTCCGCCCCCACATCCACCGGCCGTGGCCCCGACGACAACGAGCAGAACGCCGACCAGGCCTAGGGAAAGCAGACGCTTGGGCTTCACTTCCGGGGCAGGTTACATGATCAAGCTAAAAAAGCTGAGCAATTACCGGTGGATTTGCTGATCTCCGGAACCCACCCCTGTCGGACCTCGTTGCTACGCTTGCGCCGTCCTTTAACTCGGTCCCGTGAGGCCAGGAAGGAGCAACGAAGTGAGCGAGAAGGTCGTGCTCGAGCGCGACGACCTGAGGCGGACGCTGCGGCGGATCGCCCACGAGATCGCCGAGGCCAACCCTGAGCCCGAGCGTCTCGCGATCGTCGGCATCCACACCCGCGGCGCCGTCATCGCCCGTCGCCTCCACGCCCTGGTCGGTGAGCTGACCGAGGCTGAGACGCCGATCGGCGACCTCGACATCTCCTTTTACCGCGACGACGTCGGCGCCCACTCGCCGGCCACTCAGCCGGTCGTCCACTCATCGCACATCGACTTCGACCTGGTCGGCCGTACCGTCGTCCTGGTCGACGACGTGCTCTTCACTGGCCGCACCGTGCGCGCCGCCGTCGACGCGCTCTTCGACTACGGCCGCCCTCAGCGCGTGCAGCTTGCGGTGCTCTGCGACCGCGGCCACCGCGAGCTGCCGATTCGCCCCGATTACGTCGGCAAGAACCTGCCGACCGCCCGGGCCGAGCGGGTGAACGTCAGGCTCGAGGAGACCGACGAAGTCGACCAGGTGACGATCTCCGAGTCGCGGGCCGCGGAGGCGCTGGCATGAGGCACCTGCTGGCGATCGAGGATCTTGATCGGGATGGAATCGAAGCGATCCTCGACCGGGCCGAGAGCTTCGCCGAGGTCGGCCGCCGCGACATCAAGAAGGTGCCGACCCTGCGGGGGCGCACCGTGGTCAGCCTCTTCTACGAGTCGAGCACCCGCACCAGCGCTTCCTTCGAGTTGGCGGCCAAGCGGCTCTCCGCCGACCTGATCTCACTCAGGGCGGCGGGATCGTCGGTCGACAAGGGGGAGTCGCTGAAGGACACATGCGCGACCCTCTCCGCCTACGAACCGGCGGCGATCGTGATCCGTCACCCCTACGCGGGCGCCGCGCAGCTCGTCGCCGGCTGGAGCGAGGCGGCGGTGGTCAACGCCGGCGACGGCAAGCACGAGCATCCAAGTCAGGCCCTGCTCGATCTCTTCACCCTGCGCCGCCGGCTCGACTCGCTGGAAGGCAGGCGGATCTGGATCGTCGGCGACGTCCTCCACAGCCGCGTCGCTCGCTCCAACCTGATCGCCTTCCAGGCGATGGGCGCCGAGGTGACGGTTTGCGGCCCGCCGGCCCTGATCCCACGCGGGATCGAGCAGCTCGGTTGCGAGGTCTCCTACTCGCTCGACGGCCTCGACGAGGCGGATGTGGTCTACGCACTGCGCCTGCAACGGGAGCGGATGGCCGAGAGCTTCATCCCCTCGATTCGCGAGTACGCGGCTCGTTTCCAGATCGATTCGCGGCGGCTTGGCCCGCGCCAGCTCTTGATGCACCCGGGCCCCGTCAACCGCGGCGTCGAGCTGGCCGGCGAGGTGATCGACTCGCCGCAGTCGCTGATGACCGAGCAGGTCGCCTCGGGCCTGGTCGTGCGGATGGCGATCCTCTACGAGCTGCTTGCCGCCGGCGGGGAGCGTCCCGCCCCAGCGGTCGGTGACCCCGAGCGGAGTCCCACCCCGATCGGACAGCCGGCGTGAGTCTCGCCGAGGCGCTCGAGATGCGCTCCGGGGAGAGCGCCGAGCTCGTCCTGCGCGCTGCCACCGTGCTCGATCCGGTCGCCGGGATCGACGGCGCGTATGACGTCGTGATCCGCGACGGCCAGATCGCCGAGCTCGCCGCGCCGGGTGCCGAGCTCGACGGGCTGGAGGAGGTCGACGCCGCGGGCCTGCACGCCTTCCCGGCCTTCTTCGACCCCCATGTCCACCTGCGGGTGCCCGGGCACGAGCACAAGGAGGACATCGAGACCGGCAGCCGCGCGGCTGCCGCCGGCGGCTACTGCGGCATCGTCGCGATGGCCAATACCGAACCGCCGGTCGACAGCCCCGCCGACGTCGAGGCATTGCGCGAGGCCGCCCGCGAGGCGGCCTGCATACCGGTTGGCTTCCTCGCCACGGTGACCCGCGGCATGGAGGGGGGGGAGCTGACCGAGATGGGGTCGCTCCGCGATGCGGGAGCGCTTGGCTTCAGCGACGACGGCCTGCCGATCCGCAGCGCTCGGGTATTGCGCCGAGCGCTGCAGTACCAGCATCTCTGCGGCGGCACGATCGCCCTGCACGAGGAGGACCCGGAGCTGAGCGGCGACGGCGTCATGCACGAGGGCCCGGTATCCGCGGCGCTCGGCCTGGCCGGGGTCCCCTCCGTGTCGGAGTCGACGATGATCGCCCGCGACGCGGCGATCGCCGGCTTCGAGCACGGCCGCATCCACGTCCAGCACCTCTCCGCCGTCGAGTCGGTGGAGGCGGTTCGCGCCGCCAGGGCGGCGGGCGTGCGGATCAGCTGCGAGGCCAGCCCCCACCACCTCTGCCTGACCGACGAGGAGGTGCGCAGCCTCGACCCGCGCCGCTTCAAGATGAACCCGCCGCTGCGCACCGAGGCCGACCGCCAGGCGCTGATCGAGGGACTGCGGGACGGCACGATCGATTGCGTCGCCACCGACCACGCGCCCCACGCCGCCGAGGAAAAGGAGGTTCCCTTCGAGCAGGCGGCAATGGGCGTGACCGGCCTGGAGACGGCCTTCGCCGCCCTGCACACCGAGCTGGTCTTGCCGGGAGCTATCGGCCTCGACCTGTTGATCGAGCGGCTGGCCGGCGGGGCCGAGCCCTTCGAGCTGCCGCGACCGACGCTGGCGCCGGGCAGTGAGGCCAACGTCGTCCTCTGCGACCTCGGCGCCGAGTGGACCGTCGGCGAGGAGGGCTACGAGAGCCGCTCGCAGAACTCCTGGTGCGCGGGCCGCAAGCTGACCGGGCGGGTGCTGATGACCGTCGCCGGGGGCCAGGTCGCCTACCGCCTGCGCAGCTTCAGCCTGGGGGTCGCGGCATGAGCAATGGCTACATCCTGCTCGAGGACGGGGCCCGCTTCGACGGCGAGCTCTGCGGCCATCCCGACGCGGTCACCGGCGAGGTCGTCTTCAACACCGCGATGACCGGCTACCAGGAGTCGGTCACCGACCCCTCCTACGCCGGCCAGATCATCGTCTTCACCTACCCGCTGATCGGCAACTACGGCGTCTCCGCCGAAGCGATGGAGTCCGACCGGATCCACGCCCGCGGCGTCGTCATGCGCGACCCGAAGAACGGCGAGGACGTCGCCACCGCCGAGGGCGGCTGGCTCGACTGGCTCGCCGACTGCGGCGTGCCGGGGATCGGCGGCGTCGACACCCGCGCCCTGGTGCGCCACATTCGTGATCGCGGGGCGATGCGCGGCGGCATCTTCAGCGCGGCGACGCCCGAAGCCGAGGCCCGCGAACGCGTCAACGCTGAGCCCTCGATGGACGGGGCCGACCTGGCCCGCACCGTGACCCCACCCGAGCCGGTCCGCTTCGAGGGCGACGGCTTGCACGTGGTCGGCATCGACACCGGCGTCAAGCTCAACATCGTCCGTGAGCTGCGCCGGCGCGACTGCCGCCTCACCCTGCTTCCCTGCACCTCGAGTGCCGAGCAGGTGCTGGCGGAGGACCCGGACGTCGTCTTCCTTGCCAACGGGCCGGGGGACCCAGGTGCCCTCGGCTACGTCGTCGACACCGTGCGCGAG
>DASSXC010000052.1:0-4276 GCA_035704205.1 Solirubrobacterales bacterium
AGCTCGCCCTCGCCGACGACCTCGCAGCGCCGCTCGACCCGTGCCTCGCTCCCGTCGGGACGCAGATAGACCGGCGGCGCCTCGTCGCCGCCGTCCAGAGGCGCCAACAGACCGGTGCGCCGCAGGATCGCCCCGACCCGCTCCCGGTCGATCTCCTGGTTCTTCGGCGAGAAGGCGTCGATCGAGGGCGGCACGATCGCGGTCGGCATTCCCTCGCAGAAATCAGGGACGTAGGCCCGGCGCGAGAAGACCACCGCGTCGGCCTTGCTGACGCAGGGCGCGAGGAAGTCCCAGGCGGCGCGGGTCAGCTCGTTGCGTTCGTCGGCGCCGACATGGCAACGCCAGACCACGGTGCGGCCGGCGCCGGCGAGGCGGGGAATGAGCCCGGCCGTCTGCGGATCGTGCAGGAAGACGACGTCGTCCGCACCGAGCCGAGTCAGGATCGCCTCGGCGTTCTCGCGGCTGGCCCGCTCATAGGCGGAACGCTCTTCCTCCCCCAGATCGCCGCCGTCGCCGAGCTCGCCGTGCAGGTAGTTATGGAGACGCTTGGTCAAGGTGAAGAACTCGGCCGTGCCGGCGATCGTCAGCCAGTGCATGTCGATACCGGCGCCTCGCGCCAGGCCGAGCCAGGACCAGAGCATCTCCGCCACGCCGCCCCCGGACGAGGTCGAGTTGACGTTCCAGACCCGCCGTTCTCCCAGCAGCTCCCGGGCACGTCGCAATCCCGCCTCGAAGCGGGTCCAGGCCGACGGCTCGATCACCCCACGCAGCCGCTCCAACGACTGCGACGGGACGTTTACCTCGCGCACGGTCATGGTCTCGGGGCGAGCCTCCCGTCGACCCGCGGCGACCCGCTCTCCCCGTGGGCAGGGTAGCTCAAGGACGGCCGTCGCTCGGCGGTCCCAGGCCAAGCGTCGCGGCGGAACCGCCCGCCTCACCGAGCAGGGCCTGCCGTCGCGGTCGAGGAAGACGAGGTCCAGCGCGAAGCGCATGCCGAAGGTGTGGACGCTGGAACAGCGTGGAATCAGCAGCCCGGCTCCAGCCTGCGCGCGGTCCAGATGGGCCAGTCCAAGCAGGCGAGCCCGCGCACCGGCTGCGCAGGGGACTTCGCGACCCAAGGCCTCGACGGTCGGTAGGCGACTCAGTCGCCGGGCGAGATCTGTCACATAGACCCAAGGATCCAGCCCCGGCGATTCTCCCCCCGGCGCGCAAAAGCTCGTTCAGTGGGGGTCGCTTAGAGGCACGTGGCTACGATGACAGGCATGATCCAACACCTGCCGTCGCTGGGCTTGCGAGGGCGGATGGGCTTCAACTCAATGAACAAGAAGACGACCCGCAGAGGAAATTACGAGTCGGGCTCCGACTACGTGCTCGAGTACGGCGAGCTCCGCTTCGCCTTCAACGAGGAGGACTTCGGCCAGCGCGTCGAGCAGGCCGCGGTCAAACTCGGCTTCGTCCAGCAGGGATTGAGCCGCGAGGAGCTCGACGACCTGCTCGACCTCGCGGTCAACGGCGAGATCTCCGAGCCCGCCTCCAGCCTCGGCGAGCACATCAACGACAACTGGGAAGACCTGGTCGGTCCCTCGAACCGCAGCCTCGTCCACTGGCTGCGCCGCCTCGTCTTCCGCGGCGCCTGGCTCGACCAGCGGGTCAAGGAGGGTGAGCTCGACGTCGTCTTCGACGACAACACCCAGACCTTCGGCTACGTCCAGCCCGATCGCAGCAACGAGCTGATCGAGCTCTCCAAAGAGCCTTCCTGGCGCCGCATCGCCTACCGCAGGTAGCGCTTTAGCTCGGGCGCTCTACCGCAGCGACCACGGTGAGTGTGCCGGTGGCCGTGCCGAGGCCGGCGTCGAAGAGCTCGCGGGCCTCGTCCGCCCCGGCGAACTCCTCGGCGAAGCGGCTGAGCGAGTCGATCAGGACGATCACTTCCTCGCCCCCCTCGGCGCGGGCGCGGGCCTGCGCGAGCGCGTCGTCGGCGTGTTTCGCTTTGCCGGCGGAGACGATCTCGGCGTGGGGCGCCTCGCGCTTCCAGTCGGCGAGCTCCTCGGGGGTGGGATCGACCAGCAGGGCGATCGGGTCGGGCCCCTTGGAGGCCTCGGAAAGCTCGGCGGCAACCTCGCGCAGCAGGGCGGTGCAGCCCGCGCGGCTCTCGGCGTAGACGATCGCCTGGCGGCCGGCGCTCCCCGGCAGCAGCAGGTCGTGGATGCGGATGCCCTTGGGCCGGCGACCCCAACGGCGGCGGCGGCGTTTGCGTTTGGGGCGCGAGGCGGACGCCGGCGACGGGGTCGCCGCGGGCGTGACCGCGGGCTTCGGCTTCGGCTCCCGCTCCGCTTTCGGCTCTGACTCGCGGCTCCGCGGCTCACGGTCGCCGCGCGGCTCCCGCTGGCGGGACTCTCGCGGTTTGCGGTCGCGCTGCCGGCCGCGTCCCGAATCGCTCCGGCGTTCGCCTTTCGGCTTCGGTGCGTTCCCGCCCCGCCCGCCGACGGACAGCTTCTCGATCAGCTCCCCGCGGGAGAGCATCCGGTAGCGCTCGACGCCGGCGTCGGCGGCCAGCTCATGCAGCTCGGCGAGGTGCTTGGACTCCAGTTCAGATTTGTTCACGGGCCGCAGGCTATTCAACCGCGAGGCCGGGAGCGCTGCCGGCCACGGCGGCGGGGTCGTTGCCGGCCTCGGCACTCGCGGCCAGCCAGGCCTCGGCCTCGCGCTTGACCTGTCGCCGCGACCAGCCGAGCTCCTCGCCCAGCACGTCGGCGACCGGTCGGACCGCCGCCGCGCTGCGCAACTGCGGGGCGGCGAGCAGGCCGAGGCGGGTGCGACGCATGAGGACGTCGGCGACGCTGCGCGCCTGCTCCAACCGCGCCGCGATCGCCACCTCGGCGAGCAGGTCGGGGCGGCCGGGGACGATCGGCGCCGCCAGCTTCGGCTTCTCGCGGGCGAGCTCGAGGACGTTGCGGGCCGCGTAGCCGTAGCGGAAGGCGAGCTGCGCCACGGCCTCCTCTCCAACCTCCTCCGGCGCGTCCAGCTCCTCCGGCCGCGCCTCCCTTCCCAGCGGGATCTCGGCCGTATGGCAGGGGGCATCTCGGCCCTCGCGCTCGACCAGCCTGTCGACCGTCTGCTTCGCCATCCGCCGCCAGGTGGTGAGCTTGCCGCCGGTGATCGTCAGCATCCCCGACGAGGTCTCGTACAGCTCGGCTTTGCGCGAGATGTCCACCGACTTCTTCGGGTCGCCGGTCGAGAGCAGGGGTCGAACGCCGGCGTAGGCGCCGACCAGGTCCGAGTCGCCGACCGAGACGCCGAAGAAGGCGTTGACGGCGTCGAGCAGGTATTCGATGTCGGCCTCGGCCGGCCGCGGGCGGTCGATGTCGCCGTCGTAGTCGTTGTCGGTGGTGCCGATCAGGGTCCTGCCGTACCAGGGCAGGGCGAAGATGTGGCGACCCTCACCGGCCGGGATGATGCAGGCGGCGCTGCCGGTCGAGAGGACGTCGCGGTCGAGCAGGACGTGGGTGCCGCGGCTCGGCGAGATCCGCGGCACGTCCTCCTCCTCGGCCACCTCGGCGCCGATCCGGTCGGCCCAGACGCCGGTCGCGTTGACGACGCACTCGGCCCCGACCTCGAAGCGCTCCCCCGAGGTGGCCTCGAGCGCGGCGACCCCGACGGCGCGGCCGTTGTGCGACAGCACCTCCGTCACCTCGACGCCGTTCAGCATCGTCGCGCCGAAGCGTTCGGCCTCGCCGAGGATCGTCAGCGTCAAGCGCACGTCGTCGGTCTGGCAGTCGTAGAAGAGGTAGGCGTCGCCGGGGTCGCGCGACTCCAGCGAGGGGACCAGCTCCAGCACCTCGTCGCGGTCGATCGCGCGGTGGCGATCCGGCGACCAGTAGAAGTCTTCGTCCTCCTCCTTGGAGGAGCGCATCTCGCGACGGCTGCGACCGACCCGCGTCGTCGCCATCACGTCGTACATGTTGAGTCCCATCCCGAGTTTGCGATCGCGGCGCTCCTCGGCGAAGGAGGGAACGAGGAACGGCGTCGGGTAGACCAGGTGCGGGGCGAGCTGAACCATCAGCTGGCGCTCCAGCAGCGCCTCGCGGACGAGGCCGAGGTCGAGGTTCTGCAGGTAGCGGAGGCCGCCGTGGACCATCTTCGAGGAGCGGCTGGAGGTGCCCACCGCGTAGTCGCCGCGCTCCAGCAGCGCCACCGAGTAACCACGCGAGGCGGCGTCGAGGGCGACCCCGGCGCCGGTGATGCCGCCGCCGATCACGACCACCTCGAAGCGCTT
>DASSXC010000053.1:0-6484 GCA_035704205.1 Solirubrobacterales bacterium
GGGGGTCGGCGGACGCGCTTCGCGCTTGAGTGTCCGGCGACCCCCACGCAATCGCCCCCGACGCTCGGAATGCGAAACTCCACGTATGAGCGACAAACCAGTGCTGCTCATCACCGGAGCTTCCAGCGGGATTGGCGCCGCCACTGCACGGGCGGCAGCCGGGACGCACCGCCTGGTGCTGGCGGCGCGCAGGCTGGAGCCGCTGGAGGAGCTGGTCGAGGAGCTCGGCGGCGCGGAGCGAGCCGTGGCGGTGCGCTGCGACGTCACCGAGTGGGACCAGGTCGAGGCGCTGGCCTCGGCGGCGCTCGATGCGTTTGGCCGGATCGACGCCGTCTTCGCCAACGCCGGCTTCGGCGCGACCCGCGGCTTCCTCGAGGAGTCGCCCGAGCACTGGCGCTCGATGGTCCTCACCAACGTCTACGGCGTCGCACTGACGATCCGCGCCACCCTCCCCCACCTGCTCGAGCGCGGCGACGGCCACTTCCTGGTCACCAGCTCGGTCGCCGGCCGCCGCGCCCTGCCCGGCTCGCTCTACTCGGCGACCAAGTGGGCGGCGACGGCGATCGGCGAGGCGCTGCGGGCCGAGCTGCGCCAGATGCACGAGAACCACGCGATCAAGGTGACCCTGATCGAGCCGGGGATGGTCGACACGCCCTTCTTCGACAACCGGCCGGGAGAGTGGGCGCTTCAGGACGACGACATCGCCCGCGCGGTGATCTACGCGCTCGAGCAGCCCGGCAACGTAGACGTCAACGAGATCCTCATCCGGCCGACCAGCCAGCCGATCTAACTGCTCGGCCGATTGAAGGGTTTTGCACCCCCAAGGGGACACAAACCTTCAATTTAGCTGCGCAGGGCGAGACGGAGGAGGCGCCAATAGGTGAGCAGGGCGAGGCGAGCCGGCGCGGAGCGGGCAATGCCGGGGATGAAGGGGGAGTCGAGGTCGGGGGTCAGCCAGGCGGCGAATTCGGCGGCGCTGACGGTGCGGGTTGCTTGGATTTGGCGGCGCTCGCGCAGCAGGCGTGGCAGCCAGCGGATCACTTCGCCGATGGCGGCGAGTTTCTGCCTCCCCCATCCCGCGGCGACTGAAGCCGGAATCAGCGCCAGCTCGGTGAGGAGCAGGGCCGGGGCCAGGAGGAGGAGCAGGCTGGTCGGGTAGACGCGGATCAGGAAGGCCCAGCGGTTGCGCTCCAGCCAACGCCACTTGTGCTCGCGGGCGCCGAACTCGTAATCGTGGTCGACGACGGCCGACGGCTCGATCCCGAGGGTGCCTCCGGCCAGGCGCAGACGCAGCGAGAGGTCGACGTCCTCGTGGTAGAGGAAGAAGCGCTCGGGGAAGCCGCCCAGCTTCTCCCAGGCGTCGCGCGGGATCGCCAGGCAGGCGCCGGAGAGGGCCGCGACCTCGCCGGCCGGCGGCGCGGTGCCGATCGGCTGGCCGTGCCCACCGGCCCAGACGATGCCGGTGAAGTGGACCGGGTTGCCGGCCGAGTTGATCGTCGTCCCGTCGCCGTCGGCGACCAGCGCCTGCCAGGCGGCCCAGCCACGCCGCTCCAGCCAGGGACGCCGGATCGCCTCGCCGAAGCCGGATCGCGGCGCGGCGTCGGGGTTGAGGACGACGAGCAGGTCTCCTCGTGCCCGCGCCGCTCCCGCGTTGCAGCCGGCGGCGAAGCCGAGGTTGGCCGCGCTGCGGACGATCCGCGCCGAGGGAGCCAGCTCAGCCACGACGTCTGCGGTCCCATCGTCAGAGCGGTTGTCGACGACGATCAGCTCGTCCCCCCCGCCCAGCTCGGGCCTGAGGGCGGGCAGCGTCCGCGCGAGCTCCTCGCGACTGTTCCAGGCGACGATCAGTACGGAAAGCGTCGGGCGCACCGACGCAGGAGGCTAGACGGTCCACGCAGACGTGCCGGGGATTAAGTACCCATATCGACCGCTAACTCCCGGCACGTCCCTTCGACTTCTTGCCGCAGGGCACCCGCAGCCGCGGCCGCAGCTTCTTTTTCTTGCCGTTCTGGCCTTTGAAGCGCACGATCACGCGCTGGCTTTTGCCTCGCCGCACCTTGCTCGACTGCGCGCCTTTGGCTTTTCTGGCGGCGCCTTTGCGCGGACACTGGTTGCGCGAGTTGACCAGCAGCCCTTTCGGGCCGCCGCGCAGGGTGAGGATGAACTTCGAGACCGGCACGTCGGGCACGACGTCGAAGGTGTTGCGGATGCGGCCGCGGGTGCTGTCAGTGCGGCTGGAGAGCTCGACGTCCACCTGGCCGTGCAGCGCGGCGACGAGATCCGGCAGGGGATTGTCGGAGGAGCGCAGGAAGAGCGGGCCTTCGAGCGGGTCGTCGAGCAATGGGCTGAAGGCGCGCGCGAATCCATAGATCGAGTTCTTCGGACAATCGTGGGCCGCGAACTGGACCCGGGTGCAGACCTTGGAGAGGTTGCCCTGGTCGAGGATCAGCGAACGCGGCAGGATCGTCGCTGCCCGAGCGATGTTGGCGTCGCCTTTGTTGGGCACCAGCACCGCACGTAACCTCGGGTTCTTGGCGCGGCGGGTTGCCCCGAACAGACGCAGGAACAGTTTCGGTTTGAAGTCGAGTTTCTCGCAGCCGGCCGCTTTGAAGGGAGCCGACACAGCCACCGGGACGAAGGCCGCCGGATCGACCGGGTTGGCGCCGCCACCGAGCAGCGAGCCGCCGAAGCTGAACGGCGAGCAGTTGGTCGGGTTCAGAGTGAATTGTTTGCGATTGAGTCTGACCGCCACGGAGCGGACGTCGAGCAGGGCGCCCCCGTAGACGTGCGGGATCGGATCCGAGACGGCGCGCACCTGCGCGGTACGCGGGTCGACGAACAGCGCCACCCGCACCACGACCACACCGAGATCGAACGGCCCGGCCGTGGCGGGGGTGATCACCGCCAGGGAGAGGGGGGCGCCTCTGTAGGGCCCGGCGAGGAAGACCTTGCCGCCGATCTGGATCGGCGAGGGACCGCTGCCGGTGCGGATGTCGGCCACGCCGATCAGGCTGGAGGCGGGGCAACTCGACGAACCGGCCTCAGACGTGCCGCCATTGTCCGCGGCCGCCGCCAGAGAGGCCTCGGGGCAGTATTTGACCCCGGCGAGCTTTGCGGTCAGGCCGGGTGGCAGCGTCACGTCGACGCCTTTCAGCTCCTGGTTGCCGTCCGAGCGGACGATGTCCATGTGAAGCGGGCTGAAGTCGCCGGCGCCCGGTTTGTTGGTGTCGGCGCCGAAGGTCGGCCCGAACGGACGGGTGGCGAGCGTTTTCGGGCAGGCGCCCCCGCCGGGGAGCGAGGTCAGGGAGAAGGCGCCGTCCGGGGTCGCGGGTGGGTCGGTCGAGGGCCCTTCGTCGGAGCCGGCCGGGCCGATGCCCTGCGCCGCGGACCAGGGGACGAACAGGCCGGTCGTCGTGTTCGGCCCGCAGGTCGGCGGGCTGGTCAACGCCGCTTTCGCGCCGCCGTTGAGTTTCAACCGGAAGGCCTCGAAGGGAACCTGCGGAAGGCCCTCGGGGAGGTTGGCCCCGGTGATGCCGTCGACGTCCTGCCCTTCGAAGACCGTCGTCAGGCGGCCGCTCACCGGGTCGGCCTTGACCTTGCCGAGCAGCCGCGCCGAGATGTCATACCTGCTCGACTCGGCGGCGACGAAGATCCGGTAGAGGTTGCCCGAGCTTGGATCGGAGCTGAGCTGTTTGCCGACGAACACCGGTCCGCTCAGCGAGCCGTCGGGCAGCGGCGGCGTGTCGACTTCGACCGTGCCGATCCGCGAGGCGGGCGGGCACGCGATGCTCCCCCTGCTGCCGATGTTGAACTGGCCGTCGCTGCAGGCGATCAGGCCACTGGCGGCAGAGGGGTTGAGGCCCATCCCGGCCGGCATGGTCACCGCCGCCGAGCGGACGTGCGAGGTCCCTTGGCTGGCTTCCCCGTGGGTGGGGTTTTTGACCTCGGACAGGGTGGCGGTGACCGTCGCCCCCGACGGGGAATCCGTCTGCGCGGTATTCGGGTCGACGGCGATCCCCGGGTCGAACGGAATCGAGTCGCAGTCTTTCGGCGAGGTTTCGAATTCGCCGGGTTTGCGCGGGATCTTCGACTCGACGAAGGCGGAGCCGTTGGGGAAGCTGGGATCCTGGTCTTCGTAGGAGTCGGCACGCAGCCAGGTCGAGTAGACGCGCTCGAAGGGGGAGCCGGGCGCCGCCGGGCCGAGGCAGGTCGTCGGCGTGGTGATGAAGGTGCCGTCGTCGCCGGGAGCTTCGCCGTTGCCGTCGAAGACCAGGCGGTTTTTGGCGATCCGCGCGAATTCCCCCAGCAGGGGGAGGGTCGGAAGATCGAGTTTGGCGACGTGGATCGTGAAGTACTCGTGGTAGTCGCTCTCCCAGGCAACATCGGCTTCGAGGAAAACGTCGTTGCCGAGCAGACTGAGACCGAAGCGAGCCGGTTCGCCAGGTTCGGGCACGACGTTGTAGACGTCGGCCGCGGGCAGGGGGACCGAGAAGCCGGTGGCGGGATTCGTCGCGGTCACTTCGCTGTAGCCCACTTTCGAGTCCGGCGCCGTGGTCGCACATTCGGCGGGACTCTCTCCCGGGGCAAGCTCGCACTGCTGCGGCGAAGACTGTGGGTTGACCGTGAGCCCCGCTGGGAGGTCGACGCGCACGGTGCGGAGGTTGCCGATCGGAGTGGGCCCCAGGGGCGGACCGGTTTCGGTGTTGACGATGAACTGGGTGAAGCCGACGGGCGGATGGCCGGCTGCCTGTTCGAAGAACTGCAGCGGCGTGGCCACGCTGCAAGGGCCCGCGTCGGAGGTACAGGTCCCCGCCTGCCAGGGACTGTCGGGTTTCGGGTCGTTGGGGTTCTGGGGGCCGATGATGTCGGCGCTTGCCGCCGGCGCCCAAGCCGCCGCCAAGGCGAGAACTACCACCATCAGGGAACCGAGCAGGCCCGCTTCGCGCCTCATCTGATCTCCTCCCGCTCGACCATTTGCCGAGCCATATTACCCGATTTTGATGATCTAAGCTAGTATTTTTTGGTATTCCCCAGCCATCGAAAGTGAGGATCTCGTGAATTGGGAACGCCTGGCTCGTGCCAATACCCACCCACTCCGCGTCTCAATCCTGGAAGTGCTCGGCATCGACGGTGGACGCACGCTGTCGCCCAAGGACCTCAGCCTCGAGCTGCAGGCTCCGCTGAGCACGGTCAACTACCACGTGACCGAGCTACGCCATTCCAACCTGGTCGAAGTCGTCGACGAACAGCAGGTCCGCGGCGCGATCGAGCACTTCTACCGCCTGGTCGAGAGCCCCAAGAAAGCGTCCCGCCGCAGGGTGCGCAAACCGAGCCGGGCGAGGAAGGCGCGCGCCTAGACGCGACATCGCCAGGCGGGACAGTTGAGAGCTGAGACGGCGGTGGGCCTAAGAGCCCGCCGCCGACGACGGGACGGGACCGTTCGAGCAACGCTCGATCGCGTACTCCGGAGCGCAGACGGTTCGGCTTCTCCACCTCTCGCTGAATTCATCCACGAATTCCGTCAAGCCCTGCTGTTCCTCGCGCTCGTTCCTGGCATCGATTTTCCTCACAAGCCGTTCCTGCAATTCAGCGCTGAGCAGCTGCATCTCGACCCGTTCGTAGACGTCGCGCCGCGTGTAGTGGGATTCCCGCAGGAACTGGCGGAATTCAGCCGCGCTGCGAAAGCTTTCCCGCTTGATCGCCGCGAGCAGGCTCTTGACCTGGCGACGGGTCACGCTGATGTCCCATTCCGCGGCCTGGCCCACGATCCAGACCCCTTCGAACATCGATTTGAGGACGATCGTCTTGAGGCGCTCGTACCCGCGCTCGCCGGGCTTCGGTGGAGGGCTGGTGTCCGCCTGGGCCGCCGCCAGCTCCATCCCGTGCCAAAACTCCGCCTTCGTGATCGTCCCCCGCCGGAGCGGTACTTCGGAGATGAGCGCAACCGTGTTCGGCACGAGTTCCTCCGGCGCCGGCAGGGTCGCCGAGCTCGCCGAGCTCCAACCGCCGATCGCCAGCACCGCGGCAACCGTGGCGGCGCACAGAAACCCCACGCCCTTCGCCCCCACACGTAGATCCATTGGCTCAGCTTAGGCCAAACAAGAAAATAAGAGCGGACGACGGGTCTCGAACCCGCGACGGGAATTGACGGCTCGAACTGATCGAGGCAGTTCCCGGAAACGTCGAGAACGACGACGGAAGGTGACGAGAAATGGCTTCAGATGGCCCCTTGATCCTTTACCGCCACTTCCTTGCCGAGGAGGATCTTCCCGACCACAATCCAGCGGCTCTGGAGACCTCGCCGAAGGTCATCCACCAACGGGGCTACACGCCAAGCCGCAAGGATGTGAAGCGCCTCCTAGAGACCCCGGGCTCGCCGAAAGCGCGCCTCCTCATCTACTGGATCTTCTATGCGCTGTCGCGTCGGGCAACTTTCTCCGGCACGCGCTGGCGCGACATCGACCTGGAACAGGCGACCTGGGAA
>DASSXC010000054.1:0-2501 GCA_035704205.1 Solirubrobacterales bacterium
CCAGGTGGCAGGTGCGTATTCGTTCGCTGGAAGCCCCCTCGGGGAGACGCCGCCGACGAGGGTCGCTATCAAATGTGGAGCGCCGCAATAGGTGGACGTGCGCAGGCAGATCTGCACCGCGCTCACAGTGGGCGCGACCCCCAGGAAAACGCCGACCACGGCAAGTACCAGTATCAGACCCCTCCGCATCCCAAGCGAAGTGTAGTGCGGCCCGAAGGGGGCACAAAAAAGGGCGGCCTTTCGGCCGCCCTTTCTCGGTGCTGAGACTGATTGTCCGCCGCTCAGCCTTTACCCGTGCAAGGAACCGCGAGGTTGCCTTTCAGCTGGGTAGAGCCACCTTCACCTGGGGTCTGAGCTTCGTTTTTGAAGAGAACCTTCTTTACGTTGGCTTTGAAGACCCCATCCGGGCATTTGGCTTCGCCGTAGCCGACCTTCTTGCCTTTGTAGTTGTAGGTCTTCCCGACCTTGAACTTGAAGTCGAGCGTCGAACCGCTGCCACCGGCGACCACGGGGACTTTCGCGACGGAGTGAATGCCAGTGCCCTTGCGGGTGATCGTTACGTCGGTCACCACCGCGGCCGGTACCGGCACGGTGAGGAAGATGTGGATCAGCAGCTTGACCTTGCCGCCCTTTTCGCCGCCGTTGAAGACGGTCAACGGGCTCCCCACCTTGATCGGGTTTTGTTCGGGGAACGCGATCTCGGCGTGCGCTTCACCGCTGCCGATGACCGAGCTGCCGCAGACTTTCAGCGCGGCTTTGGTGTCGCGCGCCTCGAGCTGCCCCGGTTTACAGACCGGCAGGCCCTTGACGTTGATTTTCACGTCCTTGTCGATGTCGAATTCGACTTCCCGCAGCGCCGGCGGGTGGCTGCCGTTGGCGGTGCCGATTTTGCCGAAGATGTTCGTGGTGACGGGGGTGTACTTGTTCTTGGACATCGCTTTCGGCGAGGTGCTTCCGCCAAACGTCGTGACGACGTTCCCTGCCCGCAGGGTGATCTGCACTGCGTTCGCGACGGCCACGACGCCCAGCGACAGCACTGCTGCCAGGGCAAGTGCCAGCATCAAGTTTCTACGCATTCTCTTCTCTCTCCTTTGTGGCCCTGCCCGTCTGAGCCAGCGGCCGTTTGAAGCCAAAATCAGGTGCCTCCGGTGGCAAACTACCAGCCCCGGCCTTTTCTTAAACCCCCGCTAAGAGGGAAAAGAGCGGCTTAACAGGAGAGGTTCAGCTCTCCAACATCGCCAGGCGGGCCCGCTCGCGTTGCTCGGCCGCTCCGTCGGGACCCAGGAACGGCAGCGTGATCCAGAACATCAGGTCGGGCAGGCGGCTCGGCAGGCGGGCCGAGGCGCCGTGGAGAATCTCGCTGTAGAGCAGCTCGTTGATGCCGCCGGCGAGGGAAAGCGAGGTGATGCCCGGCAGCTCGACCGATGTCTCCGCCCGCCCGGCGTCGAGGAAGCCGGTGAACTGGCGCAGGGCCGCGTCGCGGCGGGCCAGCGCCTTGGGGCCCGCGGCCAGCACCTCGACGATCGCGAAGCGCCCCTCGTCGGGGTGCTCGGCAAGGTGTTTGAGCAGCTCCGCCAGGCCGGCCGCGACCCGGTCCGCCCAGGGGGCGCCGGGCTTGGACTCGAAGCCCCGCGCGGTGTCGCCGAGCAGGTTGCCGAGCAGGACGTCGTAGGCGGCGAGGAAGCAGTCCTCCTTGCTGGCGAACAGCTCGTAAAACGTCTTTCTCGACACGCCCGCGACGCCGATCACGTCGACCACGCGGGTCTCGGGATAGCCACGCTCGGCGACGACCTCGATCATCGCCTGCAGGATGCGCCGCTGCTGGGACTCCGTCACCGCCTCCCGCGGTAACCCGTGACGGCCCCGGGGCAGCCGCTCGTTCAACTTAGCGGTGCGTCTACCGGATGCCACAAGGAGACTTTAAAGCACCTCTGGTTCTCCGCCAATCCAGACGACCTGATCCCGGCCCGGCCCGACGCCGACGAGCCTGATCGGCACGCCGACGAAATCGGCGATGTAGTCGAGGTAGGCGCGGGCCTGGGCCGGCAGGTCCGCTTCGCTGCGGCACTCCGTCAGGTCGGCGTCGAAGCCGGGCAGCTCCTCGTACTCGGGCTCGGCCGAGTGGAGGATCGACTGGTGGTAGGGGAAGGTGTCGAAAATCGCCCCCTCGCGCGAGCGGTAGCGCACCGCGACCCGCAGCGGGTCGATGCCGCTGAGCACGTCGAGCTTGGTGATCGTCAGGGCGCTCATCCGGTTGAGCCGGACGGCGTAGCGCAGGGCGACCAGGTCCATCCAGCCGCAGCGCCGCTCGCGCCCGGTCGTGGTCCCGTACTCGTGGCCGCGCTCGAGCATGTGGCGGCCGATCTCGTCCTCGAGCTCGGTCGGGAAGGGGCCGGCGCCGACGCGGGTCGCGTACGCCTTGGCGATCCCCCACACCTCGTCGATGTCCTTCGGCCCGACGCCGGTGCCGGTGCAGGCGCTGGCCGAGACCGGGTTGGAGG
>DASSXC010000055.1:0-3883 GCA_035704205.1 Solirubrobacterales bacterium
CCTGGGGACCCTGCGCCCGGCGCCCACCCCGCGACGAGCTCCAACGGATCGCTCGTCCTCGGGACTTACCGGGACCTCTGGGCAGGCCCTATTACCGAGCTGAACCCGCCGCTGAAGTTCCTGCAGCCGCGACAGCGGGTGGAGCTGTCACCGGTCGATGCCGAGGGCTTGGGCTTGAGCAACGGCGACACCGTGCGCGTCGGTCGAAACGGCTCGGCCGTGGAAGCTTCGGTTCAGATCAGAGAGCGGATCGAGCCGGGCGTCTGCTTCCTGATCGAGGGCACCGCCGAGGGCAACGCCAACGGCCTGCTCAACGGCTCGCCGGTCAGCGTGACGATCGAGAAGACTGCCGGCTGATGCTGCCGCTGGCCGACACGCAGTTCGTCGAAGCGACCTGGATCATGGTCGTCAAGTCGCTGGTGATCTTCGCCGTGATCTTCGGCATCTTGCCGCTGATGACGGTCCTCGAGCGCAAGCTGATCGGCCGCTTCCAGCACCGCTACGGCCCCAACCGGGTCGGCCCCTTCGGCATCCTGCAGCCGCTTGCCGACGTCGGCAAGCTGCTCAGCAAGGAGGCCTTCATGCCGGACAACGCGATCCGCAGCCTCTTCATCCTCGGCCCGCTCCTGCCGGTCCTCTCCGGCGTCCTCGCCCTGGCGATCATCCCCTGGGGGGACGTCCAGGACGGCGTCGGCCTCTACGGGATCGACGTGCCGATCGGCATCCTCTACTTCTTCGCCGTCGGCTCGATCGCCTTCTACGGCGTGCTCCTCGGCGGCTGGTCCTCCGGCTCCAAATACAGCCTGCTCGGCGCGATGCGCGGCGCCGCCCAGCTGATCTCCTACGAGGTGGCGATGGGCCTGGCCCTGCTCGGCGCGATCATCATGGGCGGCTCGCTCTCGCTGGTCGACCTCGTCCACGCCCAGGGCGCGATCTGGTTCGTCATCCCCCAGTTCGTCGGCTTCCTGATCTTCATGCTGGCCGGCTTCGCCGAGACCAACCGGACGCCGTTCGACATGCCCGAGGCCGACGCGGAACTCGTCCAGGGCTTCATGACCGAGTACGGCGGCATGCGCTTCGGCAGCTTCCTGCTGGTCGAATACATGGAGATCCTGGTCGTCTCGGGGATCGCCGCGGCGGTCTTCCTCGGCGGCTGGATGGGTCCCGGCCCCGGCTTCCTCGACCCGATCTGGATGCTGGCCAAGATCATGGGCCTGATCCTCGTCTTCATCTGGGTGCGGGCGACGTTGCCGCGGCTGCGCTACGACCAGCTGATGAGCCTCGGCTGGAAGGTCCTGCTGCCGCTGGCGACCCTGAACGTCCTCGTCACCGCGGTGCTGGTGGTGGTGACGTGAGGTCTTCGGGCGACTTTGTCCGGCTATGCGTGACAAACGCGCCCGAAGGGAGGCGGTCGCGTGGCTGAGTTCCCTTATTTGCCGGACCAGGAGGTGATCGAGGTGCAGCGAGGTCCCGAGCCGGGCGGCGTCGGCGGCGCCTACCGCGCCTTCGGCGAGACCCTGCGTGGGCTGAAGACGACGATGGCGCGCTTGATCGAGGGGCCGCTGACGATCCAGTACCCCGAGGAGAAGACGCCCGTCTATCCGCGCTTCCGCGGCCGCCACAAACTGCACAAGTTCGAGGACACCGGGCTGGAGAAATGCGTCGGCTGCTCCCTCTGCGCCGCCGCCTGCCCAGCCGACTGCATCCGCGTCGTCGCCGCCGAGAACATCCCCGGCGAGCGGGTCTCGGCCGGCGAGCGCTACGCCGCCGTCTACGAGATCAACCTCTCGCGCTGCATCTTCTGCGGCTACTGCGAGATCGCCTGCCCCTTCGACGCGATCACGATGGGCCATGACTACGAGATGGCCGACTACGACCGCGAGAACCTGATCTTCACCAAGGAGATGCTGCTCGCCGAGCCGCTCGAGCGGACGCCGCTGAAAGCCGAGGGCGAGTAAGTGGAAGAGGTCCCCTTCTTCATCGCGGCCCTCGGCGCCCTCGGCGGCGCGATCGGGGTGGTCGCGATGCGCAACCCCTTCTACAGCGTGCTGGCGCTGATCGTCCACCTCTTCTCGCTGGCGGTCCTCTTCCTCCTGCTCAGCTCGGCCTTCGTAGCCGCCGCCCAGGTGGTCGTCTACGCCGGCGCGGTGATGGTCCTCTACGTCTTCGTGGTCGCCTACGTGGGCAGCGGCGAGGAGTCGGCCTGGAACCCGATCCCCGGCCAACGCCTCCTGGCCCCCCTCCTCGGCATCGCCATCTTCACCGAGCTGGCAATAGCCGTACTGGCCTCCTCCCTTCTAGCTCTCGGGACCGACGGTCCCGAAGTAGGCGCCGGCTTCGGAGACCCAGCAGCAATCGGAAAGCTGCTGCTCGAGAAGTTCCTAGTCCCCTTCGAGGCCAGCTCGATCCTGCTCCTCCTAGCCGCGGTCGGCGCAATTGTCCTCGCAAGCAGGCGGGACGGGGGGACGAGCGAGCTTGAACCCGTCCCTGGAGGGGCGTCGGGTGCAGGGTCCCCAGGAACTCCTCGCGATAGCGAGCCTGGGGACCCTGTGCCCGGCGCCCGCCCCGCTACGAGTGAAGGGGTATCCGCGTGAGCATCGAGTGGTACATCGTCCTCTCCTCCCTGCTCTTCGCAGTGGGAGCCATGGGAATCCTGATCCGGCGCAGCCCGGTCGTGATTCTGCTGTGCCTGGAGTTGATGCTCAACGCTGGCAACCTCGCCCTGGTCGCCTTCAGCCGCATGGTCGGCAACCAGCAGGGCCAGGTCTTCGCCGTCGTCGTGATGGTCGTCGCCGCCTGCGAGGTCGTCGTCGGGCTCGGCCTGATCGTCGCGCTCTTCCGCCGCAAGCTGCCGCTCGACGTCGACGAGCTGCGGGAGCTGCGCGGATGAGCTCCACCTCCTGGGCCTGGCTGGTCCTGCTGCTGCCGCTGCTCGGCTCGATCGCGATCTCGCTCGGCTTCCGGGCGATCCCGGCGCGCGTCGCCGGCGTGATCGGCACCGCCGCGATCGGCCTCGCCTTCGCCTGCGCGGTCGCCGCCCTGCTCGAGCTGCTCGGCGACGAGCCCGAGTCGCGCCACCACGCCTCGACGCTGTGGACCTACGCCAGCGCCGGCGGGCTCGACATCGACCTCGGCATCTACGTCGACCAGCTCTCCACCTTCATGATGCTCGTGGTGACCGGGGTCTCGACCCTGATCCACCTCTACTCGTTCGGATACATGAAGTCGGACGAGGGCTACCACCGCTTCTTCGCCTACCTCAACTTCTTCGTCTTCTCGATGCTGCTGCTGGTCCTGGCCGGCAACCTGATCCTCCTGATCGTCGGCTGGGCGTTCGTCGGCTTCGCCTCCTACGCGCTGATCAGCTTCTGGTACCGGCGCACGACGGCGACCAAGGCCGGGATGAAGGCCTTCGTGATCAACGTCGTCGGCGACATCGGCCTGGTGCTCGCCGCCTTCCTGATCTTCCGCGAACTCGGCAGCTTCGACTTCGAGACCGTCTTCGCCAAAGCGCCCGAGGTCTTCACGCAGGGCGGCTGGACGGTCACCGCGATCTGCCTGCTGCTGCTGGTCGGCGCCTTCGCCAAGTCGGCGCAGATCCCCTTCCACACCTGGCTTCCCGACGCGATGGAGGGCCCGACCCCGGTCTCCTCGCTGATCCACGCGGCGACGATGGTCACCGCCGGCGTCTACCTGATCGCCCGCACCCATGTCCTCTTCTACCTCGCCCCGACGGCCGCCGACATCGCCGCCTTCGTCGGCCTCGCGACCCTGCTCGTCGCCGGCACGATCGCGATCGCGATGACCGACCTGAAGCGCGCGATCGCCTACTCGACGATGAGCCAGATCGGCTACATGATCATGGGCGTCTCGATCGGCGCCT
>DASSXC010000056.1:0-4187 GCA_035704205.1 Solirubrobacterales bacterium
CAAGCCTCGCACCGTGGTGACGAGTTGGTGCACGGTCTCGTAGGTCTCGACCTGCATCAGGCTGGGCACGTGGACCGTGCCGACCTCGCAGACCGAGCCGAGGTCGTTGCGCAACAGGTCAGCGATCATCAGGTTCTCCGCCCGGTTCTTCTCGTCGCTGCGTAGGCGCTCGGCGAGCCGCACGTCCTCGGCAGCCGTACCCCCGCGCCGGGAGGTCCCCTTGATCGGCTTCGCCTCGACCCAGCGGTCGCGGCCCACCTTCAGGAAGCGCTCGGGTGAGGAGCTGAGCACTGCGACGTCGCCGAAGCGGACGAACGAGGAAAAGGGCGCCGGGTTGACCCGGCGCAGGGTGCGGTAGAGGGCCAAGGGGTCCTGACCTGTTTCGGCACGAACCGCGTTGGTCAAGCAGACCTCGTACGTCTCGCCCTCGGCTAGACGTTCCTTGCACACAGCGATCTCCCCCAGGTAGCTATCACGCTGGCGGGAGAGGTGAAACTCGACCGGGTCGCCGCCGGGGCCCGGCGGCGAAAAGGACTCTGCCGCTGCCTGTTGGGCCCCCAGACGACGCGCGGTCGCCTCGATCCAAGCCTCCGCCTCGACCTCGTCCCCAGCCTCAGCGAGGCAGAGCAAATACGTTTGCCGCTCGGCGTGATCGAAGGCGATCATGCGACCGGCGAAGACAAAGGCGGCGTCGGGCAGCGGCGACTCGTGCGCAGCATCTCCCCCGCACTCGGCCTTCAGCTCGTAGCCGAGATAGCCAGCAAAGCCGCACTCGAACTCGAAGGGGAGCTCCGTCTCCGGCAGACGCAGACGCCCCGTCTCCGCTGCCAAGTACTCGAAGATCGATTCCTGACGAAGCTCAACCTCCTCGCCCCGTTTGACCCGCACTTCACCAGCGCTGAGGTCATAGGAGATCATCGCCCCCAGCGGGCCGCTGTCGTCGCCAATGAAGGAGAAGCCCGCGCCATCAACTCGACCGCAGTCGAGCCAGAACGCATTCTCACTCTCGCCATAGAGGCTCGCGAACGCTTGCTCTGGGTCGAAGAGCGTGTCGAGGCGCCTGACCTTCATCTCCAGGGGGAGGGGCGATGGGGACACCCCTGCCCGGACTCGCTCGCTTCGCTCGCTCTGAGTATCCGCCCGTTCAGGGGTGTCCCCACCGCCCCTTCGCGGGACGACCGAGGTGCGTCGCCGAAATTCTTCGCTGCGGTCGTGGAAATTGGCGATCAGCTGGCGGCCGCGGTCGGTGCAGATCGACTCGGGATGGAACTGGACGCCCCAGAGGGGGCGCTGGCGATGTTCAAGCGCCATCAGCACGCCGTCGCTTGTCCAGGCGATGCCGCGCAGCTCGTCGGGGAGCGGCTGCTCGATGCAAAGCGAGTGGTAGCGGACCGCCTGGAACTCGCGGGGGATGTCAGCGAAGAGCGGTGAGTCGTCGTGAAGGACGGCGCTGAGACGACCGTGTATCGGCTCGGGCGCGGGCACGACCATCGCCCCGTGGAGGGCCCCAATGCCCTGATGCCCCAGACAGACACCGAGCAATGGCACGGTGGCGTTGCGAATCGCCTCAGCGCAGACGCCGAAATCACCGGCCCGGTCGGGTCGTCCCGGTCCCGGAGAGATGACGACGTTGTCACAACCCAGATCCGAGAGCTCAGCCCAGCGCGCCTCGTCGTTGCGCACCACTAGCGGCTCCTCCTCATTCACCTCAGCCAGCAACTGAAAGAGGTTGTAGGTGAAGGAGTCGTAGTTGTCGATCAGCAGCGTCTTCAAGCGAGCGCCCTCCGTGGCAGCGACGGGGTTGCCGCGAGGTTGCCACAATGGCGACGTGCCCGATCCCCGCCAAGGCGTCTTCGAGACCCTGCTCGTCCTCGACGGCCGCCCGGTGGAGCTGGACGCCCACCTCGCCCGGCTGGAGGCAAGCCTGGCGGAGCTGTTCCCAGACCGGGCGATCCCTGCGCTAGGAGGGGTGACCGCACCGGAACCGGATTGCGTGATGCGGATCGATGTCGTGCCGCGCGGTGACCGACTCGAAACCGAGATCTCGTTTCGCGAGATCCGGCAGCGGCCTGAGCTGACCGCACTGCACAGCCTCTCCGTTCCCGGCGGGCTCGGCGCCCACAAGTGGAGGGACCGCTCGCTGCTCGACCGTGCCCAGGCGCGCCTGGGCGGACTGCCGCTCGTCGTAGACATCGACGGGAGCGTGCTGGAGGCGGCCCGCGCCAACGTGTTCGCCATCCACGACGGCGCCCTCTTCACACCTCCGCTCGACGGCCGCATCCTCCCCGGCGTCACCCGTGCCCGCGTAATCGAGCTTGCCAAATCGGCCGCCATCCCCGTTCACGAACGGCCGCTGCGCCGCAATGACCTCCTCCGCGCGGACGAGGTCTTACTCTCCGGCTCAGTGCGAGGAATCGAGCGTGTGGACTCACTCGACGGCGTGACCCTGGCGAAAAAGGTGGATGAGAGGCCCGACCGAAATCAGCGCGAGACCGGGGAGGTCGATGACCAAGCGAGACGGTCGCGACACGAGTCCCGCGTGGCGGCGCTACGCGGGACCTCGGGGAGGGGCCGTATCGCGCAGCGTCACTCGGCCTCATCCGGGCCGCGATGATTTTGGGCGGGCCTCTCAGATAGGGTTCCGCGCCGCTATGCGCTTCTACGAGTACGAGGCACGCAGGATCGTCGAGCTGGCGGGGATTCCCGTCACCAAGTACGGCTTCTGCAAGACCGCCGAGGAGGCACGCAAGGCCGCCGAGGAGATCGGCGGACCGACCGTGATCAAGTCGCAGGTGCTGAGCGGCGGTCGGATGAAGGCTGGCGGCGTGAAATTCGCCGATACGCCCGAGGAAGCCGCCGAGCACGCCGAGGCGATCCTGCAGCTCGAGATCAACGGCCACATGCCGCGTGGCGTCCTCGTCGACCCGAAAGCCGAGGTCAAACAGGAGTACTACGCGAGCGTCGTCTGGGACGGAACGGCGAAGCGGCCGCTGATGCTGTTCAGCGACATGGGCGGCATCGACATCGAGGAGGTCGCCGAGACCCACCCCGACCACGTCGGCCGCGGCCACCTCTCCAACCTCTTGCCGATCGCCGACTTCGAGGCCAAGCAGGCCGTCGCCGCGACCGGCGTCACCGGCTCGCAGCTGAACCGCGCGACGCCGATCCTCGCCAAGCTCGCCCGCCTCTTCCGCGACAACGACATGACCCTGGCCGAGATCAACCCGCTGGCCGAGCTGACCGACGGCAGCTTCGTCGCCCTCGACGCCCATATGGAGATGGAGAACGAGGCTGTCGGGCGGCAGAAGGCGCTCCTGCGCAAGCATCTCGAGATCGCCGAGGAGGACACGCGCGAGACCTATGAGCCCTCCGACTTCGAGCGCAACGTCGCCGCGATCGACGCCGCCGACCACCGCGGCGTGATCCAGGGCAAGGACCACGGCTTCGAGGGCAACCTCGGGCTGGTGATCGGCGCCGGGGGCGGCTCGCTGACCCTCACCGACGCGGTCCGCAGCCAGGGCGGCAAGCCGGCCAACTACTCTGAGATCGGCGGCAACCCCTCGGTCGCCAAGGCCTGCGGCCTGGCCAAGGAGGTACTGGAAAAGGACGGCGTCGAGAAGATCGCCGTGATGATGTCGATCGTCTCCAACACCCGCGTCGACATCGTCGCCCGCGGCGTGATCAAGGCCTGCCTCGAGCTGGGCAAGGACCCCGGCGAGACGATCGCGATCTTCCGCATCCCCGGCGCCTGGGAGGACGAGGGCTTCAAGATCCTCGACCGCTACGGGGTCGAGTACTGCGACCGCTCGGTCTCCATGTGGGAGGCGGCGGGACGCGCGGTGGCCAAGATCCAGGGAGCGATGGCATGAGACGGGGCGCCTTTGTCAGGCATATCCGTACAAACGCGCCCCGGAGGGCCGTATGAGCATCCTGCTGAGCAAGGACACGACCTTCATCGTCCAGGGGATCACCGGCCGCGAGGCGGTCAACCTGACCAGGGAGTGCCTCGACTACGGCTCCAAGGTGGTCGGCGGCGTCACCCCCGGCCGCAAGGGTCGCGAGGTCCACGGCGTGCCGGTCTTCGACACCGTCGCCCAGGCGGTCGAGCACTACGGCGGCCCGATCGACGGCTCGGTCGTCACCGTCCCCCCCGCCTTCACCAAGGACGCCGTGCTGGAGGCGATCGA
>DASSXC010000057.1:0-4002 GCA_035704205.1 Solirubrobacterales bacterium
GCACGTGAAGCTGACGCCGCAGCAGGTGGAGGGAGACGCGGAGACGATCCCGGTCGACTGGGCCGGGGTCAGCTCGCTGCGCGAGGACGAACTGGTCTATCTCGCCGACGGCTCGATTCGCCTGCGGGTCGGCGGGGCGGAGGGCGGCGATGTGGAGGCCGAGGTGGAGGTTGGCGGCACCCTCTCCTCGCACAAGGGGATGAACATTCCCGGCGTCACCGCGAGGGCCGCTACCGATGGCGATCTCGGCTGGGTCGAGTTCGCGGTCGAGCACGGGATCGACCTCCTGGCGATGTCCTTCGTCTCCTCGGCGGCGGACCTCGAGCCGGTCGACGAGCGGCTGCGGTCGCTGGGGTCCGACATCCCGCTGATCGCCAAGATCGAGAAGCAGCAGGCGGCCGAGAACGCCGAGGAGATCGTCCGCGCGGCAAGCGGCGGGATCATGGTGGCGCGCGGCGATCTCGGGATCGAGCTGCCGCTGGCGCAGGTGCCGGTGGTGCAGAAACGGCTGATCCGGGCGGCGGGGCAGCGCTCCAAGCCGGCGATCACGGCGACGCAGATGCTCGCCTCGATGGTGACCGAGCGGCGCCCGACGAGGGCCGAGGTGACCGACGTCGCCAACGCGATCTTCGACGGCACCGACGCCGTGATGCTCTCCGAGGAGACCGCGGTCGGCCAGCACCCGGTCGAGGCGGTGCGCTGGATGGATCAGATCGCCCGTGCGACCGAGCCCGACCTGCCCTACGGCGAGTGGCTCTTCACCCGTACCGACCAGGCGACCCAGGACGTCGCCGACTCGGTCGCCCAGAGCGCGGTTGGCGCGGTCTATCGACTTGGCCTGGCGGCGATGGTCGTGCCGACGACGAGCGGCCGCACGGCCCGCCTCGTCTCCGCCCACCGGCCCAACGTGCCGGTGCTGGCGATCTCGCCCCGCGCCGAGACGGTGCGCCGGCTCAACCTGCTCTTCGGCGTCAGCGCGATCCTCAGCGAGCACGACACCGAGGTGCGCAGCCTGCTCGACGATTGCGCCTCGCTGGCGGCACTGCAGGGGATCGCCAAGTCAGGGGACCTGATCGCGATCGTCGCCGGCATGCCCGACCAGGAGCTGGGCACGAATCTCTTCGAGGTGCACCGCGTCCCCTGAGGCGCCCTGGATGCCGGCGCGCTACGGCGTCGTTCGGTCGCCGAAAGGCAACCAGCCTTCCGGCTCCCTCCTCCTTGTATCGCTTGGCCCCAGAACGCCTCAGGGGACGCGGTAGGGTTCCGCCAGTGACCGACTTCGACGCGATCGCGCAGGGGATGACGCAGGCGGTGCCCTTCGCTGGGCACCTCGGGCTGGAGATAACCCACGTTGCCCCGGGTGAGGCCGTGGTGCGGCTTCCCGAGCGGGCCGAGCTGACCAACCACGTCGGCTCCCAGCATGCCGGCGCTCTCTTCACCGTTGCCGAGACCGCCTCGGGCGCGGCTTTCGTCGGCGCCTTCGCCGAGCGGCTGGGCGACGTGACCCCGCTCGCCCGCAGCGCCGAGATCTCCTACGAGAAGATCGCCAAGGGAGTGATCGAGGCCAGCGCCACGTTGGGGGTGCAGGCCGAGGAGGCGCTGGCCACGCTCGATGCCGAGGGCAAGGTCGAGTTCCCCTGCGAGGTCGAGCTCGCCGACGCCTCAGGAACGAAGGTCGCGACCGCGACCGTGCACTGGCACGTGCGGCTGAACAAGCCGGCCGCAGCCGAGGCATGAGCCTCGTCCGCCTCGAGCGGGACGACTCGGGCCTGGCTGTCGCGACCTTCGACAGCCCGCCGCTCAACCTCTTCAACCGCCAGCTCTTCGAGGATCTGCAGGCCGCCGTCGCGGCGGTTGAGGACGATCCGCCGCGGGCGCTCCTCTTCCGCGCCGAGGGCCGGGCGGTCTCCGGCGGGGTCGACGTGCACGAGTTCGACGGCCTCACGCCCGAGCAGGGAGGCCGGCTCTGGGGCGAGCTGATCGGGACGGTCGAGCGGGTCGAAGCGCTGCCGCTGCCGGTCGTCTTCGCCGCCCACGCGCTGACCCTCACCGCCGCCTTCGAGCTCGCCCTCGGCTGCGACCTGATCCTCGCCGCCCGCTCGGCCCAGTTCGGCCTGGTCGAGAAGGTCGTCGGCCTGACCCCGTCGATGGGCGGCACCCAGCGCCTCGCCGAGCGCGCCGGCAGCGGCCGCGCCCGTCACTTCGTGATCAGCGGCGAGCTCTTCGGCGCCGAGGAGATGGAGCGCTGGGGGGTCGTCAACCTCCTCTTCGACGACGACGGATTCGACGACCGCGCCCGCGCCTACGCGACGGACCTGGCCGCAGGCCCGACCAAAGCCCACGCGATGACCAAGCACATCCTGCGCCGCTATCGAGAAGGCGGCATCCCAGCAGCCGACCAGGCCGTCCGCGACGAAGCCGGCGACCTCTTCGCCACCGAGGATCTCCAGCGCGCCGTCAAGACCTTCCTGGAGAAGGGCCCCGGCCACGCCAAGTTTCAAGGCCGCTAATCAAGGGCACAGGTCCAAGCCGCGCCCCATAGAATCCCAGAAGAGGCCATCCAGCCTCAACCCGCGCCCGTAGCTCAGTTGGATAGAGCGTCGGTCTACGAAACCGAAGGTCACAGGTTCGAATCCTGTCGGGCGCGTTCCTTCCCGTTCCGGGTGGGGCCGGGTTTTTCCTATCGCTGAGCCGTTTGCGCGGCTTCGGCTTGAATCTGCGTTCCGGATGCTTCCTGGCGATTCCGAGGCGTTCCGGAGCGTCGTGGTCTCATCCTGGTCTCATTTTCACTCGCCGATCTTGTCGGCGAGCTTGGCCAGCTCTCCCATCGAGACACCGAGGGCGGCGGCGATTCCCTGGACCGTGCCCCAGGTCGGGTTGGCTTCACCGCGCTCGATCAGCGACAGCGTTTTCGGCGTGATGCTGGCCTGTGGAGCCAAAGCCTCCTGGGTGACATCGCGCTTCTGCCTCAACTCGCGAATCGCCTGGCCCAAGGCGGGCTGTGGCTGCGGGGTTTGGCGTGGATCGCGATTCAAGATATGTGTTTGAAAGCTGCTAGGCTCGGGCCTCAAACATAAGCGGGGCCGCGCGAGTGGAGTCGCCGGCCCCGTGGCAACCGGCATAGCTCTCACCAGGCCGGCTGCAGCGGGAACGGTAGCTGGCTACCGGCTCCAAGAAGCGGCGACCCGAAGTGCTTGCACACAACGGGCCGCCTGACCACAAGGAGGCGTACGGCGAGCTGCCCAGCTACAAGCTCGGCGCCTCAAGACGCATCGACCCCGCCGACGTTGACGCTTTTCTGGAGAGCCGTAGGGAGGAAGCCGCATGAGGCGGCGCGAGTCGCCGATCAAGCGTCGCAATCCCTCGGGCGAGATCGTCTGGGTTGCCCGCTACACCGGTCGCGACGGCAAGCGCAGGGTGGCCAAGCCCCAGTGGAACGGCGGTAAGGGCACGTTCGACAGAAAGCACGAAGCCCAGCGGGCAATAGACGAGGCCTATGGGGTCTCAGACCGCCCCGACACTGTGGGCGGCTACTTCGCCACCTGGACGACTCAGCACCCCAGATCGGAACGCACCAACGCTACGAATGAACATCGGATCAGTCGCGTACTCGACGTCGATGTCGAGGGCATCGCGCTCAAGGACTGGCCGATGCGCGAGCTGCGCAGAAGGCACGCGCTCGCCCTGGTCGATCACATGCTGAGGGTCCAGGGCAGAGCTACGACGGGCGTCGTCGGCATCCTGCGCTCGCTCTCGGCGATGGCCGAGGACGCGATCACCGACGAAGTTGCCGATCTCAACCCCTTCAAGGGCGTCCGCGTCCGCGCTGGCGACCCGAGGACGAAGAAAATGCGCCGCCCGATCCGTGTTTTCAGTTTCGAGGAGATGCACCGCTTCGCCAAAGCGGCGGGGTGCTACGAGGTGATGGTCCGCGTCTTCACCGACACTGGCATGAGACTGGGGGAGGTGCTGCCCCTGCGAAAGGAAGACTTCGACGGCGAA
>DASSXC010000058.1:0-5802 GCA_035704205.1 Solirubrobacterales bacterium
AGGTCGAGCGTGTAGATCTGCTTGCCCTTGAGCAGCTCAGGCACCTGATTGGAGCTGATGCGCTGCGCGAGGCCCTCGACGACGGCGGTCTTGCCGACGCCGGGCTCCCCGATCAGGACGGGGTTGTTCTTCGTGCGGCGCGAGAGGATCTGCATCACGCGCTCGATCTCGGTCTGGCGCCCGACCACCGGGTCGGACTTGCCCTCGGCCGCCTGCTTCGTGAGGTTGCGGCCGAACTGGTCGAGCAGCTTCGAGGTCTTCGTCTTCTCACCCGGCGCTCCGCCTCCGCTCTGCTGGCGGCGGCCCGGGCCGGAGAGCATGCGGATGATCTCGTTCCGGATCTTCTCGGCGTCGGCGTCGAAGTCGAGCAGGATCCGCGCCGCGACGCCCTCGTTCTCGCGGACGAGCCCGAGCAGGATGTGCTCCGTGCCGATGTAGTTGTGGCCCAGGGAGAGTGCCTCGCGGAGCGCCAGCTCGAGCACCTTCTTGGCGCGCGGCGTGAACGGGATCTGGCCGGAGGTGACCTCCTCGCCGGAACCGACGATCCGCACGACCTGTGAGCGCACGCGCTCGGTCGTGATGTCGAGAGACTCGAGGACGCGGGCGGCCAGGCCCTCCTCCTCGCGCAGCAGGCCGAGCAGGATGTGCTCGGTGCCGATGTAATTGTGTTTCAGCGTGCGAGCCTCTTCCTGGGCCAGGACGACTACCTGACGGGCTCGCTCAGTGAATCTCTCGAACAAAGGCTTCCTCTCTTGACCCTCTCAAGGTCAAACGCGATTTGCGGTCGGAAGTACCGGGGCGCCCTTCGAAGTCTCGGGAGGCGCCTATGTGCCCACTAACGATACCGAGAGTCGCCCTCCGGCCTTGGGACCTTGATTGCCGCTCCTAGCGGCTTTTCGGCTCCTTTTCGGGGGCCGTCAGGAGCGCATCGCCGGGAAAAGCACGATCTCGCGCAGGCTGCGGGCTCCCGTCAGCATCATCGCAAGCCGGTCGATGCCCAGGCCGACGCCGCCGGTCGGCGGCATTCCGTGCTCCAACGCCTCGACGAATGCCTCGTCGTAGGGCTGCGCCTCCTCGTCGCCCCGTTCCAGCTCGGCCGCCTGTTGCTCGAACCGCCGCCTCTGCTCATCCGGGTCGTTGAGCTCGCTGAACGAGTTGGCGATCTCGATCCCGCCGATGAAGGCCTCCCAACGCTCGACCAGACCCGGCTCGGTGCGGTGAGCCTTGGCGAAGGGCGAGAGCTCGACCGGGTAATCGACGACGAAGGTGGGCTGAATCAGCTCCGGCTCGACCGACTTGGCGAGCAGGCCGTCGACCAGCTTGCCCCAGCCCTCCGCCTGGTCCAGCTCGACGTCCATCGCCGCGGCCAGCGCCTCGCGGGTCGGGTGCTCGGCGACGTCGATCCCGGTCCGCTCGCGCACCGCCTCGCGCAGCGTCACCCGGCGCCAGGGCGGCGCCAGGTCGATCTCGACGCCGTCGCGCTCGACCACGGTCGTGCCGAGCACGCGCTCGGCGACCTCGGCGACCATCAGCTCGAGGTCGTGAGCGGTCTTCTCGTAGTCGACGTAGGCCTCGTACCACTCGAGCATCGTGAACTCGGGGTTGTGCTTGTGCGAGACCCCCTCGTTGCGGAAGTCCTTGCCCAACTCGTAGACCTTGTCGATGCCCCCGACGACGAGCCGCTTGAGGTAGAGCTCGGTGGCGATCCGCAGGTAGAAGTCGCGGTCGAGGGCGTTGTGGTGGGTGGTGAAGGGGCGCGCCAGGGCACCGCCGTAGAGCGGCTGCAGCACCGGCGTCTCGACCTCGACGAAGCCGTGCTCGTCGAGCCAGCGGCGCACTTCGGAGATCGCTTTGGCGCGGATCGCAAAGGCGCGGCGGCTCTCCTCGTTGGCGAGCAGGTCGAGCTCGCGCTGGCGGTAGCGGGTTTCGACGTCCTCGAGGCCGTGGAACTTGTCGGGCGGCGGGCGCAGGCTCTTGGCCAGCAGGCGCCAGTGGTCGATCGCCAGCGAGAGCTCACCGCCCCGCCGCGTCGCCAGCGCCGTCCCCTCGACGCCGACGAAGTCACCGAGGTCGAGATCGACCAAGAGCTCGAAGGCCTCGTCGCCGAGCTTGTCGGCGGTGGCGTGGAGCTGGATCTGCCCGGTCCCGTCGCGCAGGTCGAGGAAGGCCGCCTTGCCGTGCCCACGCCGGGCGACGATCCGCCCCGCCACCCGGTGCCGCGACTCGGTCTCGACACCGGCCACCAGCCCCTCGTGCGCAGCCCGAACCTCGCCAATCTCCTCGCGTTCCTCGAACTCATGCGGGAACGGGTCGATGCCGGCTTCACGCAGCCGCGCCAGCTTCTCCCTCCGGTCACGGAGAACGTCGGAGAGCTTCGGCTCGTCGCTCATGATCGCGAGCCTATATCGCGGATTGCGGAGCCGATCCCGGCAGGGGTGGAACGTCGTGACTTTTTCGTCGACCGCCTCGGGCGGCAGCCGCAATCCGATCCACCGAAAAAGTTAAGTGGAACCCCTGCCGGGATCGGCTCTACGCACTCTCGATTTTGGTGATTTTCAGTTTCTTCTTCGGACCGCGCGGCACCTCGACGGTGACCACGTCGTTGCGCTTGTGGCCGAGCAGCGCTTTGCCGATCGGCGACTCGTTGGAGAGTTTGTGCTCGGCCGGATTGGCCTCGGTCGAGCCGACGATCTGGAATTTCTGCGAGTCGCCGGTTTTCTGATCTTTGACGTGGACGACCGAGCCGAAGCTGACCTCGTCGGTGTCGACGTCCTTCTCGTCGATCACGGTCGCGCGGCGCAGCCGCTCTTCGAGCTGGGCGATCCGCCCCTCGAGCAGCGCCTGCTCGTTCTTGGCGTCGTCGTACTCGGCGTTCTCGGAGATGTCGCCGAACTCGCGGGCCTCCTTGATCCGTTCCGCAACCTCGCGCCGTTTGGCGGTCGACAGGAACTCGATCTCCTCTTTGAGCTTCTCGAGCCCCTCTGGAGTGATTACGGCTTGACGAGTCACTTTGCGCTGACCTCGCTTCTACTTGCTGGGTGGGTTGGTTTCGGCCCTGAGACCAAAAACGCCCGGGCACGGCGGCTTTCGCACACCACACCAGGGCCAGAAGTCGCGGGATTATAGCGAGGGCGCCAGGCCGGCACTCAAGGGAATTTGGGCGGCGATCAGCTGCCTGGCGCGAGGCAGGTCGGCGCTGCGCTGAAGCTCCCGCGAAACCTCCTCCGGCGCGCCGAGCGCCTCGACGTACCAGGGGTAGAACTTGCGCAGGTAACGGGCCGCCCGCTCCGCTCCCAGGTGCTCCTCTGCCCGGTCCACGGTCCAGAGCAGCTCGGCGACGACCTCCTCGCGCGAAGGCGGCTGGCTGCGGCGGCCGGTCAGTTCCTCGAACAGCCAGGGGTTGCCCAGCGAGCCGCGGGCGAGCATCACCGCGGCGGCGCCGGACTCGCGGTAGGCGCGGCGCACCGCCCCGGCGTCGTCGAGACCGCCCGAGACGATCACCGGCACCCCGATTCGCTCGACCAGTTCGCGGGTCAGCGCGTAGTCGGGGGTGCCCTTGTGCTTGATCGTCGCGGCGCGGGGGTGAAAGCCGATCGCAGCCGCGCCCCCCTCCTCGGCGAGGCGGACGGCGAGCTCGAAGCCGGAGCGGTCGCCGGGGCGCAGGCCCGAGCGCAGCTTCACCGTGACCGGCAGGCCGCTGCCCTCGCGGGCGCCGCGCAGGAGGGCGAGGGCGAGGTCGGGATCGGCGAGCAACTCGACTCCGGCACCCGTCTTGCGCACCTTGCGCACCGGACAGCCCATGTTGATGTCGATCAGGTCGGCGCCGGCCTCGGCAGCGACGGCGGCGCCCGAGGCCATCACCCCGGGATCGTGGCCGAAGAGCTGCACGGAGACCGGGTGCTCGTCGGGATGGATCCGCAT
This sequence comes from Solirubrobacterales bacterium, assembly GCA_035704205.1. Taxonomy (GTDB): domain Bacteria; phylum Actinomycetota; class Thermoleophilia; order Solirubrobacterales; family 70-9; genus VRUE01. The sequence continues at coordinate 3,922 of DASSXC010000058.1, forward strand.
CAGCTCGCGCAGGGTGCGCTCGTTGCGGTAGTGCAGGCCGAAGCTGGAGATCATCTCCGAGACGGCGAGCCCCGCCCCGTGCCGCTTGGCCTGCAGGCGCACGAACCAGTTGCCGATCCCCGCCAGGGGCGCGAGCAGGACCCGGTTGGCGATTTCGACTCCCCCGATTTCGAAGGGAGAGGTCAAAGGTGGCTGAGCCGCCCCCGGACGCGGGAGCGGAGAAGGCGGCGTTTGTTCAGGCGTTCCGTTCATAGATGAGACGCAGACCCTTCAGGGTAAGCATCTCGTCGACCGCATCGATCGTCTCGGTGAAGGGAACGATCGTCGAGGCCAGGCCGCCGGTGGCGAGAAGCTGGACCTCGCCCATTTCGTCCTCGATGCGGCGAACCACGCCGTCGATCAAGCCGGCGAAGCCGAAGACGACCCCGGATTGGATCGCCGCGCGGCTGGACCGACCGATCGCCGTCTCCGGCTCCTCGAGTTCGATGCGGCCGATGCGGGCGGCGCGTTCGACCAGGGCGGTCAGGGATATCTCCAGGCCCGGCGCGATCGCGCCGCCGAGGTATTCCCCCGCCTCCGAGACCGCGTCGAAGTTGATCCCGGTGCCGAAGTCGACGACCACGCAGGCGCTCTTGAAGCGCTCGTAGGCGGCTACGGCGTTGACCAGGCGATCGGCGCCGACCTCGAGCGGGTTGTCGATCCGGATCGGCATCCCCGTCTTCACCCCGGGGCCGATCGCCAGGCAGGCGGCGCTCGTGTAGCGCGCGGTTAGCTGTTCGTACTGCGCGCCGAGCGGCGGCACGACCGAGGAGACGCAGACGGCGTCGAGGTCGGCGAGGCCCACCCCGCTGAGGGCGAGCATGCCGGCGATCCGCTCGGCCAGCTCGTCGCCGGTTGCCCCCGCACGGGTCTGGAAACGCCAGTGCTCGACCAGCCGCTCGCCGTCGAAGGCACCGAGGTGGGTTTGGGTGTTGCCGACGTCGACCGCCAGCAGCATCAGGAGTCGCGCTCCGCGCTCATGGCCGCGAGTCTATGATGGCGCGACCAGTGAAGGTCCGGCTCTACACGATCCCGGGCTCCCACCCGGGGGTCGCGGCGCAGCTGATGCTCAAGCAGAAGGGCATCGAGTTCAAGCGCACCGATCTCTTCCCGGTGATCTCCAAGCTCGTCCTGCGCGGGATGGGCTTTCCACGCAACACGGTCCCGGCGATCAAAATCGACGGGCGCAAGGTGCAGGGCTCGCGTGAGATCGCCCGCGAGCTGGACCGGCTGCAACCCGAGCCGGCGCTGTTCCCCTCCGACCCCGGGAAGCGCGCCGCGGTCGAGGAGGCCGAGCGCTTCGGCGACGAGGAGCTGCAGCACCCCATCCGGCAGATCATCTGGTGGGCGCTGAAGAAGGACAAGGCGCCGCTGCGCAGCTTCTCCGAGGGCGCGAAGCTCGGCATCCCGATCGGCCTGGCGGTGAAAACGGCGGCGCCGATCGTCGCCCTCTCGGCCCACTTCAACGAGGCCAGCGACGAGAACGTCCGCGCCGACCTCGCCAAGCTGGGCGGCTTGCTGGACCGGGTCGACGAGCTGATTGCGGCTGGCACGCTCGACGGCGAGGAGCTGAACGCCGGCGACTTCCAGATCGCGCCCAGCATCCGCCTTGCGATGACCTTCCAGGATCTGCGCGGGATCATCGAGGCGCGTCCAGCCGGCCGGCTCGCCAAACGCGTCCAACCCGAGATCGCCGGCGACATCCCGCCGATCCTGCCGCCCGCCTGGCTGCAACCCCTGCGTTCCGAGACCACGACTGCGTAGCGGAGGCAGCACCAGGGCACTCCCCGCCCGGACTCGCTCGCTTCGCTCGCTCTGAGTATCCGCCCGTTCGGGGAGTGC
>DASSXC010000059.1:0-8673 GCA_035704205.1 Solirubrobacterales bacterium
CTCGCTGTGCATGTGGGACCCAAACGGTCCCGGCTCGGAGCGATGGCTGATTGGCGACGGACTGCCTGAGCTCGCAGAGCACGTTCGGATCCATGTGCATTGCGAGACTCAGTGCCGGGCCGGTAATCCGTGGCCGAAGGAGGAGATGGCCGGCGAGCATCCTCGAAAACGGCACTGTCCAACCTGCCGCGGACGCGGGCGGTGATCGCAGCAATCAGTGCCCCCGTCGCTGGCGCGGGGATTGGTGCCATCGTCGGTTTGCTCGGTGTTCTCGCCGGACTCTGGGTGAACGGAGATCGCGCCGAGCGCCAAAGGCGTCGGGACCTCCACGCCCGCGCCCTTGCTGCTGTCATCGATTATGGCGAGATGCCGTTCATGATCCGCCGTAGGCGCTGCGAGTCCGAGCAGCGAAGCGCCGAGCGTATTCGCCTCTCCGATCACTTCTCGAGGGTCAAAGCGGAGATATCCACTTGTCAGGTGCTGCTGGCGGCCGACGGCCATCGACGAATTGCAGTCGCCTATGACGAACTGGTCGCCATTGCCCGCAGCGTCGTCGGAAAAGAGGCGCACGATGCCTGGCAGCAAGAGCCGATCACCGAGGACTCCGGCATGAACATGGGACCGCTTTTCGACCGTCTAGAGCAGTTCCGCGATCAGCTGACTGGCTTTCAAGACGCCCTTGCTCGAGCGACGTTGCCCCGTCGGCTTCGGGTTGCGCGCTGGATTCACCAGCGCAACGGTCAGCGACAGTCTGGCGCCTAGCCCTTCGGCGACCGGCAAAGGCACTGCTGATCGCTGTCCCTAGGTCTCCTTGATCTCCCGAACTCTGACCTCGATGCCAGCGTTCTGGAGCCGTTGAGCAGCAGCCATGAGGTTGACCGAGCTGAAGAAAGGCAGGCCGTAGGGCTTCTCGGGGCGCTGGCCGCGACTGAGGACCACGAAGGCAACCTTGATCTTTTCGCGCTCGCCGAGCTTCGTGGGAACGACTCCGTTGAATGCAGCGTCGGCTTCCTTGACACGCTCAGTGGCATCGGCGAGAAACTGCTGGTCGTTCAGGAGCATCTCTGCTGAGGTCACGCCCTGGGCGAAGAGGTGGCTAAGGGTCGAAGAGCGCCCCCGCTTCTTGACATGTATGTAGGTCCCGTCTTTGGTGAGGATGTCGCAGAGCTCGACCTTGTCGACCCCGCCCAGCCCTATCAGCTTTTTGTCGAGGCAGACCCCTCCAATCGCTGTCGCAGCCGCAGCGTTGTAGACGTCCTCATCCTGGCTCAGATCCGCGACAGGAAGGTCGAGCTTCAGTTCGGGTAGACCCCGGACGAAACCCTCGACCTTGTCCCGGTGGGCCTTGCTGATTCGAAACCAGTCGCCGCCGGAGAGGACATAGAGGTGATTGTCGTAGTCGGTCTCAAAGACGACGCAGTCGTAGACTCTCCACTTGCCACGCAGCTCGTCTTCGTCAACTGCACTCACCGCCTCGACCTTGTCGGACTTCAGGCGCTCGAGGGTAATCTGGCCCACACCTCGCAGCTCGCGGTAGAGCGTGACTTTCGGGTCGGGAGTGGGTTCGTGCTTTTTGCGCTTGAAGGAGAAGCGCACGCTGGCGATCTCCTGCCAGTCCACAGCCTCCGGAATCGCTAGGTGCATCGCGGCAAGTGCGTCTCCATCGGGGTTGTTGAGGGCTGCCAGCAGCTTTTGGTCAAGCGCCGCAACTACAGTTGGGTCCTGCTCGCCCCGCATCTGGTCGATGAACTCGAAGTTCTCCTTATAGCGCTTTGCCTCATAGGCGGCAACCAGGTTCTTTGCCATCTCCGGCAGCTGCGGCAGTTCGACATTCGAGTTGACTGCGAGCGCCGAGGATCCGCTTAGCGACCCCAGTCCGCCGGCAGACGATCGACCGGTCACCGCCCGCAAGAGGTCGCGAGAGTTGTCGAGTGCGAACACGGAAAGCGAGGAGTCTCTGCTGGCGCCGCGCTTGGTGTGGATAGTCAGCTCGTCGAAGGTACGCGCATCGACACTCTTTATCTGAGCCGGGTCGATGCTGTTGAGGACAACCTTGAGGCCGAAGTCCTGCACGACCGCCTCCTGGCGCACGAGATGGCGCCCGTAGCCGAAGGTGATTGCCAGCAGCTGATCGGACGCCGGTACCAGCAACACACCCGAACTCGATGCTCCGAGTATTGCCGGCAGCCCGCCGCCATCCACGTGGCCTTCGACGAGAGAGAGCCAGCGCGGAGGGGAGGGATGGGAGGCCTTGAGAAAGAGGGAGTCGCGCTCCTTGTGGAGCGCCGGCACGCGGTAGGCATGCAAGGTTTCCTTGCTCGGCGGTTCGACAATCGCGTCAACGTCGGCGAAGTCGATGGTCGGCTTGACCAAGAACCAACTCAGCCGCAGTTTCCGCTGCTTGGCTGCTGCCATTCGACCAGCTCCTTTGCGTTGACTGTGTGACTGCTACTGCGCGAGCAGCTGCAGGATATGGCCTGGGTACGGTACGAGGCGAAACTAGGAACTCAAGGTTCCTCGTGGTCATCGGCGATTGCCGCTGGCTGGTTGCTGGAATGCGCAGGCACGACAGGTGATGACCTGCGGGCACCAGGCCTTACTGGAGTCGCTTGTCGATACCGTCCCGCTTCGATGCGGGGTTTTTCGGGGAGGACAGAGGATCGATGAACGACGCCGAGCGGCTCGCATTTGCCAGGCGCGTTGTAGATCGTGCCTGGGCCGACCTTCCCTCTGCGGATCGCGGCCTGTTGGAGGCAATCAGGGCCGAGGGCCGCGACGTCGTTGCTTGCCCACTTGGGGTCTACACCGACGAACTGCGCCGTTCTGCGGGCTACGCGAGTTTCCCAGTCGCAGAGCGACAGCGCCAGGACGCAGCAGCCGGCCTCTGGATTCCCGAACTGAGGCTGGTGCTAATCAACATCGCCCATCGCAGCTTTCTGGATCTCGACCAGCACAGCCTGGGATGGGCTCTAGCCAGGGTCGCCTGGCACGAGTGGGGCCATGCGCTTGCCTTTCACCGCGCCACGAGCGAGGACGTGTCTCGAGGCCAGGAGCTTCTCGCGTTGGCGCCCCCCTCAATGGCCGAAAACGTCCGCTCCGCTGACTACCGTCAGCGCGAGTACACCCACGAGATCGTCGCCGAGGTTTATGCGCTGCTGATCAATCGTCGGCGACGGGGCGCCACCGGTAGGCCGCCCTGGCTTTCAACGGAAATCTATGAGCTAGTTAGGAGGGTAGTGGGATGGAACCAATGAGCTTGCCGCCCGGATACCTCCTGCCCGAGGGGAAAAGCATGCAGGACATCCTGCGCATGGATGCGGAGCTGCTGTCCAGTGAGGGCATTGACCCCCAGTTGCCGAGCTTCGAGGAGCCGCCCGAGAGCTCCGAAGCCGACTCGGACTGAGTCCGACTCTTAAGCGCGAGCGCCGCCCCGCCGTAGCCCCGCCTCGCCGCTTCCGCGAGATCTTCGTGAGCGCTTCTAGGGTGTGTGAGTGGCCTTGACCGACTCGTTCCAGTTTGTCGGCCAGGCGCATGGTGGGATGGTGCCCACTGAGCGGGCGCTGCTCGTCCTCGACACCAACGTCGTTTCGGCCCTGCATGGGGTCGCCAAGCGGGGATTCGACCTCGGCGAGGTGCGTGATCGGCGGGTCGCCCATCTGCTGCGCTGGCTCGCAGCCCATCCGTCGGCCGCTGTCTCGCCGGCATTCGGAATCGTCGAGGGCGCGGGTTTTCACCGCGGCGGCCTCTCGCCGTACGGGGTCGTCCAACGTGCCCTCTCTACGATCGCTGCCGTCGAATACGGGAGAGAGCACGTGGAGGAATGGGTGCGCTCCGGCGAGCCGCTACCCGACGTGAAGATCCCGGAGGACGCGATCCACCCTCGCAATGTCCTCATCGCAGCCGAGTTGTTGCTTCCCTGGACGGTGCTCCCCAGCTACGTGGCCGCGCTCGCCGCGGCACTTGCCGACCGCGCGCGCTTGGAGCCGCTCGCGGCGGCCGACGCCGTCCATCGCCGCCTCGTCGCGGAGCTCGATTTCATCCCGACCTTCGCTTGGTTCGCCGCCGCCGTGCTCTTCCTCGGCTTCCCTGGGGTCCGCCGCGAGCTGCGGCAGGCGCTATTCAAGCTGCAGGCACCCGACATACGCCAGGCGTGTCTTTCCGCCGGGTGGGACCTCGGCTACCTGCAGTTGCTCTCGTTCGCGCGCTCGCCCGTTGCCCGGTCGCTCTTCGAGAGCAGGCTGCCGGTTCTGGTCACCGAGGACCGACAGCTCGCGCCGACCGCGCTGCTCTCACGCTGCCTCGGCAACTCACCGCTGTTCGAGCTCCCCATCGACCTGTTCGATCCTGCCTGGCGGGACGACGCCGCCGATCTGCTTCAGCGGCGACAGATGGAGCGCCTGCCGGGGCGCGGGCGGGCGCCGGAGTGGGAGGACTGTGCCGAGGCGGCAGCACGTCTCGAGGCTGAGCTCGGGATCGAGGGCGCCCCGAGGCTGTCGCTGCACCGCCCAGTGATCAACGTCGAATCGTCCCCGGCGGACATGCTTGCGTTCTTTCGCTTCCTCCGGGTTGCCGACGCCGGAACGGTGATCAAGGAGGAGTTCGACAAGGTCGGCGAGGGAGCCGGCGCGATCCGGATCGTCTACTTGGCGCACTTTGTTCAGGACAACGCTCGCGCACACGACCGCGATGTCAGGGCTAGCTGGGAGGCGATCGTCGCCAGGCTGCCGCCGGGTTGGGAGGAGATGCTGACCTTCTCCGTGGTCGTGAAGATGACCAAGGCGGCGATGGCTCGGGACTGGCCGATGTTCAACGCTTGGGCGGAGAAGCTGGAAGTGGACTCGACGGGCGGGGTGGCTCTGCTCTCGATCTGGACATTGGGACGGGCGGTTTTCGAGGACACCGGGACGGTATGGAGCGAGTCGACCGAGGCCCTGCTCGATCGCATGATCCGACGGGCAGAGGACATCATCGATCGAGCCTGAGCACGGCTCCGGTGTTCTTGGCTTGCAAAGTGGCTCGCGTCTTGGTTTCCGAGCCACAATCTGCCCGGAAGGACGGGTAACTGAAAATCGAGGTGTCGCCGGTTCAAACCCGGTCCTCGCCACTCCTGTCTCCCGGCAATTGGTTAGCTACGAGCCGCTCGTGCGCTAAGCGCGCAAGTATCGTCGAGCGCTTCATGCGGGAGATCCTCGAGTTCTGGCGGGCGGTGGAGATGTTCAGCCCGCCAGCGATCCCACAGACCCGCCCGGCGCAGCGGGTGTTCGACGTAGCTCCCGGCGAGCCGCTGCCCTGGAATCCCGGGCACCCCGTCCAGGCCACGCGGCTGACCAAGGACCAGGCGTGGCGGCACACTGTCTACGTCGGCCTCTACCCGCGCGAAGCGGTCTTCTCGGCGTTGAAGGATGTCTTTCCTCCCGCACCCGACAGCTACGAGGAGCGTCCCTCGGGGCAGAGCGCCCTGCTGGGTTTCGCGGTTTCGGAGAAGGGCAGCCTGCTCGAGGGCTCTGCGGTGCTCTCGGCCTGCGCCTGGGCGACGGCGCGTGCCCTCGATCCGGGACCGGCGGCGGCCGCATGGCTCGACGGCTTCGCAGACATCGAACGTGGCTTTGCCTCAGGCCTGGAGGAAACGCTTCTCGGCAGGACCGAGGAGCAACGTAAGCCGGTCGTCCTCGATTGGGGCATCCTCACCGAATGCCGCGAGGGAGCGATCGCGGCTTTGGGCGTGGGCGATGCGCTGCCCATCTCGGGTGTCCGGGTCAGCAGCGAAATCGTCGCGCGGCGGAGCGCCGGCACGGTCGAGCATGACTTCCTCAACAGCTTCATCGCTGACGACCTCGCCCGCGTTGCCGCTGCGGCGAGTGCGGGCGAGGTCGGCGCTGCCCTGCGCGACTACCTACAGCCCAGCGCCGAGATCGACATCGACCGCCGCATCGACGTGCGCACTCGCCTCGACGATGTCCGCCGCGCTACCGATCCCGATCGGCTGCCCCTCGGTCGCTGGCCGGCGGGGCCGCGGCAGCCGTTGGCCCTTGGTCAGCAGCTCGCCATCGACGAGGCGATCGCGATGCCCCGCGCCGGCGGGCACCTGTTCGCCGTCAACGGACCGCCCGGCACCGGCAAGACGACGATGCTGCGCGACCTGGTCGCGGCGCTGGTCACCGAACGGGCGGAGCGGCTGGCGGCGCTGGCCGATCCCGCGGAGGCTTTCATGGACGCTCCCGACCGCTGGGAGACGACTCCCTACCGGCGCGTGATCCATCGGCTGAGGCCCGAGCTGACCGGGTTCGAGCTGGTCCTGGCGTCCAGCAACAACGGGGCGGTCGAGAACGTCACGCTCGAGATCCCGTCGAGCGAGGCTGTCGACGGCCACTGGCGCGAGCGGGCGGAGGGCATCGACTACTTCCCGGCCCTGGCCGAGCGGGCGATGAGCGCTGGCCGGCCCTCGGGTGGCGCCTGGGCGCTAGTCGCCGCGCGGCTCGGCAACAGCAAGAATCGCAAGGACTTCGTCAACGCGGTCTGGTGGACCGAACGACGCAAAGAGGGCGACAACCGCCCCCCGCCGCCCCCGGGTCTGCGCGACCTCCTCGACAACTGGGAGGACAACCCTGAGGGACCGTCCTGGGCCGAGGCCGTGGCGGCGTTCGAGCGGGCTCGCGATAGGGCGAGAGCGATCCGCGAGGACCGCCTCCAGGTGGCGGCGGCGCTCGACCGGGTTGCCGGGCTTGAGTCAGACCTCGAGGCGGCCCGTGCCGCGGAGCGGGCAGCAGGTGAGCCGGTCCAGGCATCGCTGCCGCGGCGCGAGGAGCTTGCATCTCTGCAGCGCACGCGCGAGGACGAGCGCCGCCGCCGCGTCGAGGCTCGCGAGGAAGAGCTGCGCCGGCGCCCCTCGGTGATCAGGTTCCGCGCCCGTGCCGCCTGGCGCGAGCGCGACGAGGAGCTCGCCGCCGCGATCGCCGCGCTGGACACGATCCTGGATGAGGTCGGCGAGGAGCTGCGGGTGCTGGAGGGTGAGGTGCGGGCGCACACCGAAGCCGCCGCTGCGCTCGCGGCGGCCGAGAAAGAGCACGACGTGGCTCGTCGGGTTCTGGCGCGCTACCGCGAGCGGGGCAGCGCCCTCATGCCTGACGAGGGATGGCGGCGCGACCGCGTGGCGCGTGAGCGGCAGGCGCCGTGGACCGATACCGAGTTGAACGAAGCCCGCACCGAGCTGTTCCTGGCGGCGCTCGACCTCCACAGGGCGTTTCTCGTTCACGCTGCGAAGCCGATGCGCCAAACTCTCGACGGGGCGATGGACATCCTCTCCGGCAGGGTCCCGGCGGACCTATCCGCAGATGCGGCGCGAGCCGCATGGCAGGCGCTCTTCCTGCTCGTTCCGGTTGTCTCGACGACCTTTGCCTCGGTCGGGCGCCTGTTCGGGCGGCTCGGCCGCGAGGCGCTCGGCTGGCTGGCGGTCGACGAGGCCGGCCAGGCCACGCCGCAGAGCGCGGTCGGAGCGCTGTGGCGCTGCCAGCGGGCGGTGATCGTCGGCGACCCCCAGCAGCTGGAGCCGATCACGACGGTCCCGTTCAGGGCCGAGCAGGCGATTCGAGAGCACTACGGCGCCGAGGAGGAGTGGCTGACCGGCCGCACCTCGGTACAGGGCGTCGCCGATCGCCTCAACCGCTTCGGCACGACGCTGCCGGGGGCAGAGCGGCCGCTCTGGGTCGGTGCGCCCCTGACCGTCCACCGCCGCTGCGACGAGCCGATGTTCGGCCTCTCCAACCAGATCGCCTACGACGAGCTGATGATCGAGGCCACCGACCCGGTGCTCGGCCGGGACTTCGCCACCCGCCACCCGACCCTTCCACAAAGCAAGTGGATCGATGTCAGCTCAGACGCCTCGCAAGGAAACTGGATCCCTGCCGAGGGCGAGGAGGTCGACCGGATCCTCGCCCATCTCGACGGGATCGACTTCGACCTCACGCAGGTGATGGCGATCGGCCCCTTCCGCGACGTCGCCCGCCAGCTCGAGCAACGTCGCTGGCGACACCGCGGGTTGCGCGCGGGGACCATTCACACCGCCCAGGGCAAGGAGGCCGACATCGTGATCCTCGTGCTCGGCTCAGAACCCGCCCGCGAGGGAGCCCGGGCCTGGGCGGCGAGCAAGCCGAACCTGCTGAACGTCGCGGTCAGCCGCGCGCGGAGGCGGCTGTATGTGATCGGCGACCTGGAGGCGTGGCGGCGTCAGCGGTACTTTGATTTGCTGGCGGATCGACTGCCGCATGATCGCCGACGCGCTTGACCGTGGGCATGGGGTCTAACGAACTTCGACGCGATCATCTCCCAGAACGATGGCTCGCACCGCGGCGCAGGGACGACGATGCGCCTGGTTCAGGTCGGAGACCCTGGCGGCGCGCGCCTCCAGGTTCTGAACGGATGGTCCGCGCAGGTGGGTGGCGCAGGGGCGGCTGCGCTCCTACGAGATCGACGGCGACCCCCTACACCCGGCGGAGGGGCGAAGTGGCTCGCGCGCCCGTTCTCTGAGCCACAATCCACTCGAAGCCGCGGGAATCCACGGGGATGTCGCCGAGTCAAGTCGCGAGTTGTGGTGTAACGGACTCGCCGGCACTTCTTCTCAGCTCTCCAGAGCCACCGCCTCCTTTCCGCTCGCGTCGGCCTGGTCCTCGAGGACCA
>DASSXC010000060.1:0-2431 GCA_035704205.1 Solirubrobacterales bacterium
GCTCGGCAACGGCGAGCCCGAGGCCTCGATCCCGGGCGAGATCGTCCTCAAAGGCGCCGACTGGTACGACTACGAGGCCAAGTACACGCCGGGCGGGATGGAGCTCGTCGTCCCGGCGCGGATCTCGGACGCGGCGCGCGAGCGGGTGCGCCACCTGGCGGTCACCGCGTTCCGGCTGGCCGGGTGCAGCGGCCTGGCGCGCGCGGACTTCTTCGTCGACGGGGACGACGTGCTCGTCAACGAGCTCAACACCATGCCCGGCTTCACCGAGACCAGCGTCTACGCCAAGCTCTGGGAGGCCACCGGCCTCACCTACCCCAACCTCTGCAACCGCCTCGTCGAGCTGGCGATCGAGCGCCACACCAAGGCCCGCTCCCACGAGTTCTAGAGGGCGCCCCGGGACTAGTAGTTCCACCACTAGTCGAACATCAATCAGCGGATGGCACCGGAGGGAGCAAAAGACCCGCCGGAGCGGGTCTTAGGGCGATTGGTCAGATCGCAGGGTGCGCTTGAGAAGTAACCCTGAGTTTAGCGCAGCGCCGGACAGGCTCAGAGCCCAAACTTGCTGGCCGGGCCGGGAGCGATTCAAGGTTGGTTAGGCCTCACGAGCTCTCGTGTCGCCGCCGGCGAACCGGCCAGCAGAGCCTTGTAGCGGAAGAGACGGGAGTCGAACCCGCTGGGGACGACCAAGCCCCCGCAACGCTTCTCAAGCGCGCCCTCACGCACCACAAGTGAGGCCCTCTTCCGCTCCAGTGCAGACTAAAGACTCCGTAAGACGGAAAGTTGCATCGGCCCGTCTGCCTGCCTTCAGTCGAGCAGCTTGATGTCGCTGATCTCGACCTGGTAGCGGGTTTCCTGGTCGCGGGCTTCGGAGGCCTTGGTGAACCAGAGGAGGAAGTAGGTGGAGGGTTGGGTGACGTTGAGGTCGATCTCCTGGGTCTCTTCGGCTTCGCTCACTTCGCCGACCGGCTCACCCCAGCCGGAGAGGTCCGAGGGCGGGCCGGCGGGGGCGGCGAAGACCTGGGCGTCGTAGCCGGGGGTGGGGCTGCGCACGATCATCCTCGTCGGCGTGGCCGGTGAGCTGGCGGTGACGTAGACGCCGACGCCCGGGTCGGGCCCGGTCTTCGTCCCTTCGAAGGTTTCAGAGTCGTAGTGCTCGGTTTCCCAGGCGGTGCCGGTCGGGTCGCCGTCGGCGGCGAGTTCGACCTTGCTGCCGATCTCTTCGCCGTCTCCCTGGGGGTCGTAGTCGGTGGCGGAGGAGATCGAGACGGTCCCGCCCTTGCCCTTGTTGGCGCCACCGCCGCCGATCCCGCTGGAGATCAACTGGACCGCGAGCAGGGCACCGCCGGCGACGAGCAGCAGGGCGAGGATCGCCGCCCAGGACCAGCGGCCGCGGCCGGAGAGCTTGCGCTTCGGCGGCGGCACCGCGTCGAGCACGCTGGTCGCCTCGCCGGTGGTCGAGCCCGCCCGGGCCGCCTCGACCTCGAGCGCCGTCTCCAGGTCGTCGATCATCTCGGCGACCGTCTGGTAGCGCTCGGCGGGGTTCTTCGCCGTCGCCCGCTCGACCACCAGGGCCACCGCGGCCGAGGCCTCGGGCCGGCGCCGCTGCACGTCGGGCAGTTCCTCGTTGACGTGTTTCATCGCCACACCGACCTGGCTGTCGGCGTGGAAGGGGACCTGGCCGACCAGCATCTCGTAGAGGACGACGCCGAGCGAGTAGATGTCGGAGCGGGGGTCGACGCCTTTGCCCATCGCCTGCTCGGGCGCGACGTAGTCGGTGGTGCCGAGCACCCGCCCGGTCGCCGTCATCCCGTCCTGTTCGAGCTGCCGCGAGATGCCGAAGTCGGTCAGCTTGGCCCGGCCCTCCTCGTCGATCAGCACGTTCTGCGGCTTGATGTCGCGGTGGACCATGTTGCGGGCGTGGGCGACGCTGAGCCCGCGCCCGACCTCGATCGCGTAGGCGATCGCCTCTTGGGTGTCGAGCGCGCCGACCCGGGAGATCCGCTGCTTCAGCGTCTCGCCCTTGACGTACTCGAAGACGATGTAGGGGTGGCCGCCGTCCTCGCCGGCGTCGATCACCGAGACGACGTTGGGATGGGTCAGCTTGGCGACCGCCCGTGCCTCCTGGCGGAATCGCTGCAGCTGGTCCTCCTGCTCGGACATCTCGCGGTGCATCACCTTGACCGCCACCGACCGGTCGAGCGTCTCGTCGCTGGCCAGGTAGACGGTCGACATCCCGCCGCTGCCCAGCTTCGCCTCCAACCGGTAGCGGCCGGAGAGAACGGTTCCGATCATCGAGCTGGAGGGGCGGGAATTCATCTAAGTCGTACGGATGATCCTTCTACCGTACGACCGATCCGTTTCGCCTCGGGATAGTGGCGCCGCATCGATTCGACCGCCGCCGCCTCGTCGTGCGCGCGGACGACGGCGC